>JAUTCN010000021.1 GCA_030673965.1 Fusobacterium sp. JB019
TAACCTTTCCCAAGGATCTTCATTTAAAAATCTAATACATGAATCAAATGTTGCTCCTCCCCAAACTTCCATTGAATAATAACCTGCCTGGTCCATCTTCTCAATTATCGGCATTATTTCTTCAGTAGTCAGTCTTGTAGCAATAAGAGATTGAGAACCATCCCTTAAAGCAGTTTCTGTAATTTTTAATTTTGCCATGTCCCCTCCTTCACTATGAATCAACTTTTTTTATAGTACCTTTATATAAAATTTCTTTTCTACCAGTTTCTTTAATAATAACTAAACCACCGTTTTTATTAATTTTTTCAACTATCCCTACAATAATCCTATCTTTATATTTAATTTCAACTTTTTTATTAATTATATTTAAATATTTTGAATATTCTTCTATCATTTCTTTTCTATTTAGTATATATTTTTGTTTACAATTTATATTTTCAAATTCCTCTAAAATCGAGCATATTATTTCTTTTCTATTAACTTCTTCACCTAATATAATTTTTAAAGAAGAAACTTCTTCAGAAACATAATTTGGAAAAGAACTATTATTGGCATTCAACCCTATTCCAATTATTACATCTTCTATTTTTCCAGTTTCAAATTCAATATTACATTCTGTTAATATCCCACAAACTTTTTTCCCTTTTAAAAATATTTCATTCCAATTAGTTTCTGGTTTTATTCCAACAACTTTTTCGATACTTTTCATTATTGCTAAAACAGTTCCTAAAGATAGTAATTTTAAAGAATCAGAAAATATATTTTCTTTTAAAACTATAGACATATATATTCCACTTTCTTTAGGAGAATAAAAACTACTTTCTAATTTCCCTCTCCCCTTAGATTGTTCATCTGCTATAATTATATCTCCATGATTTAATTTCCCTATCTCTCTTTTAGCGTAAGAATTTGTTGAATCTATTGTCTCAAAATAATAAATTTTCTTTCCTAATTCTTCACATAAAATATTTTTTTTAATTTCATATTCAGAAATACTATCATCTTCCATAAGAGAATATCCTTTATTATTCACACCATCAATATTATATCCTTTCTTTTTCAAAGATTGTATTCCTTTCCAAATAGCTGTTCTACTCACACCTATTTCTTTCCTTAAATATTCTCCAGAAATATATTCTCCTTTTCTTTTCCTTAAGATATCCAAAATTTTATATTTAGTCATGCTAACTCCTTAAATGAAAATTTCCCTTTACCTCTTATTTTTCTAAAAAACTTCTTATTTTCCTTTAAATACTTAAACTTTTCCTAAGTATACACCAATATACACAGTTTTTCAACAAAAAATTGCAAATGGAATTTCTTAAAATAATTCAAATTATATATAATAAAAAAAACCATTCAATAATGAATGGTTATAATTTCTTAAATGGAGGCGACGGCCAGATTCGAACTGGCGGTGGAGATTTTGCAGACCTCTGCCTTACCACTTGGCGACATCGCCCTCCGTATTAAATTGAATGGTGGCCAGAGGCGGAATCGAACCACCGACACGGGGATTTTCAGTCCCCTGCTCTACCGACTGAGCTATCTGGCCAACTATGGCGGGAGCGACGAGAATCGAACTCGCGACCCCCAACGTGACAGGCTGGTGCTCTAACCAAACTGAGCTACGCCCCCAACTTTTTTTTAAAATTAATGGTGGTCACAACAGGACTTGAACCTGTGACCCCCTGCTTGTAAGGCAGGTGCTCTCCCAACTGAGCTATGCGACCCACATAAAATAGTATACTAAAAAATCTACTTTTTTGCAAGTGTTTTTTGAGTTTTTCTTTAAAAAAACATTCTTGTCTTTAACTTTTTAAATAATTTCAATGTTTTTCATAAAAAAAAGAATTGCTTATAATTATAAGCAATTCTTTTTTTTTTTATTTTTTTTATAAATATATTTTATTACTTTTCCCAATATATTTTTTCTTATCCTCTGCTTCTCCTCTAAAAAATACTTTATAAGCATTATATGTTTCATGAACATCAAATTTAGAAGAAATTTCGAATGGAGAATGCATTCCAAGTAAAGCTGGACCTACATCTATTGTTCTAATCCCCTTTTGAGATAGATACTTTGCAACTGTACCTCCTCCACCTTCGTCTACTTTTCCAAGCAATCCTGTTTGCCATGTTATATTATTCTTATTTAACATTCTTCTTATTTCTCCAACATATTCTGCATCAGCATCATTTGTACTATACTTTCCACCAGATCCTGTATATTTCACAATAACTACTCCATAATTTAATTTAGGAGCATTCTGCTCATCATGAACTGATTTAAAAACAGGATCTATCCCTGCATTAACATCTGAAGATAAAGCTCTTGAATTCCAAAATGTTTTTTTCAAATATAATTCAGAATAATTTTGTTTTATTTTTGAAATTAAATCTGCAGTAAAATATTCCAAATATTCACTTTGAAGACCTGTAGCTCCATCTGAACCTGTTTCTTCCTTATCTGCTAAGAAGCAAATACATGTTTTATTAGGAACTTCCTTCATATCTAATATTGCTCTTAAAGAAGTATAAGCACAAATTCTATCATCTTGACCATAAGCTCCTATCATAGATCTATCTATACCCACATCTTTTGCTTTTTGACTAGGTACTAATTCTAATTCTGCTGAAATAAAATCTTCCTCTTTCATTCCATAAATTTTATTAAGTCTTTCTAGCACAGCATATTTAACTAATTCTTTTATTTCTTTATCTTTTACTATAGCAGGAATAGATCCAACTATAATTTGTAATTCTTCTCCCTTTATAACTTCTCTTGCTTTTCTTTCTCCTTGTATTATTCTGTCTAAATGAGGTAATATATCAGGCACTGTAAACACAGGATCTCCATCGTGTTCACCTATTGACACTTTAACTTTCTCACCATTTTCTAGTATAACTACCCCGTGTAAAGCTAAAGGTATAGAAGTCCATTGATATTTTTTTATTCCTCCGTAATAATGCGTTTTCATATAAGCTAAATCAAATTCTTCATAAAGAGGATTTTGTTTTAAATCTAATCTTGGAGAATCTATATGCGAAACAACATAGTTTATTCCATGCAAAATATCTTCTTTTCCTATAACTGCTAAAGCTATATTTTTGTTCCTATTAACATAATATACTTTATCACCTGGAAGTAAAATGTCCTTATATCTTGCATCTATAAATCCACATTCCTTAGCTAATTCTTCACTTAAGTTAACAAATTCTCTCTCAGTTTTACCTAAGTCTAAAACTTTTTTGTACTCTTCTCCCATGGCAAATATTTCTTCAAATTTTTCAGGAGAAACATCTTTCCATCCATTATTTTTTTTGTATAACATGCTATCACCCTTACTTATTTTATTTTATAACTAGACTATTCTAGTTTATATAACTTTTTATCTAGTAATATTATATCACATATATTTTAAAAAAACAGTATCAAAAAAGGGAAACAAGAATAATCTATTAGTCTTATTTCCCTTTTATATCAATTATCTTTTTATTTTTTTAATCTTTCATTTAATATTTTTGCAGCCTCTTCAAATCCTGGTTTTCCAAGTAAAGCAAACATATTTTTCTTATATGCTTCAACTCCTGGTTGATTAAATGGATTTACTCCTAATGTATATCCACTAACTCCACAAGCTTTTTCAAAGAAATAGAATAAATATCCTAAACTAAATGCATCAAATTTAGGTATGCATATTCTTATATTTGGAACTCCTCCATCTATATGAGCAAGTTGTGTTCCTTCTTTAGCTTTTTCATTTACAAAGTTCATTCCTTTTCCTGCAAGATAGTTTAATCCATCTAAATCAGCTTCATCAAAAGGAATTTCCATATCTGTTTCTTTTTCTTCAACATCTAACAATGTTTCAAATAACATTCTTTCTCCATCTTGAATATATTGTCCCATTGAATGTAAATCAGTACTTAAATCCACTGCTGCTGGGAATATTCCTTTTCCATCTTTTCCTTCTGATTCTCCATATAATTGTTTCCACCATTCTGCAATATAGTGAAGTTTTGGCTCATAATTTATCATAAGCTCAATTCCTTTTCCTTTTCTATATAAGATATTTCTAACTGCAGCATATTTATAACAATCATTTTCTTTAAAATCTTTTGTATAATCTTCTTGAGCTTCTTTTGCACCATTCATTAATTCTTGAATGTTAATTCCTGCAACTGCAATTGGAAGTAATCCTACTGGAGTAAGAACTGAAAATCTTCCACCTACATTATCAGGAATAACAAAAGATTCATATCCTTCTTCTAATGCTAATTTTTTTAATGCTCCTTTAGAAGAATCAGTTGTAGCAAATATTCTTTCTTTTGCTCCATCTACACCATATTTTTTTTCTAGCATATTTTTAAATATTCTAAAAGCTATTGCAGGCTCTGTAGTTGTTCCAGATTTTGAAATAACATTTACTGAAAAATCTCTGTCTCCTACAATTTGTATTAGATGTTTTAAATAAGATCCTGAAATACTATTTCCTGCAAAATAAATTTCTGGAGCTTTTCTATCTTCTTTAGAAAGTTTGTTATAAAAAGTATGACTTAACATATCTATAGCTGCTCTTGCCCCTAAATAAGATCCTCCTATTCCAATTACTATTAAAACTTCAGAGTTATCTTTTATTTTTTTTGCAGCTTCTTCTATTCTAGTAAATTCTTCTTTATTGTAATTTGTTGGTAAATCTACCCATCCTAAGAAATCATTTCCCTCTCCAGTACCTTCCATAAGAACTTTTGAAGCGCTTGTTATTTCTGATTCCATAGCCATTATCTCGTCATTAGAAACAAAATCTAATATCTTTGATAAATCCAATTTTAATTTACTCATTATCTTCTCCTTTATTCATAAAATTTATTTTTTAATCTAAATTTAATTCCCTCTCTATTATCCTTAACCTTTTTTCCAGTGTTTCTAATTTAACTTTATTAATTTCAACTTGTTTTTTTAAATTTTCTATATTTTCTTTAATACTTTTTAATTGTTCTTCAAAAGTTATTCTATCAAAACCTGTTTTATTTAGTTCTTCAGAAAAATCTGCAACAATAAGAGTTAAAACATCCAATTCTTTTTGATCTGCTTTTTCTAAATTAACCTTATCTAATACTTTTGATAAATCATAAGCAAACTCATATCTTGTTAAAGGTTTTTCCCCTTTAAATTCAAATGTATTTTCCTCTATAACACCTGATTTAACTAAATTTTCAACAGCCTCATAAGCCCAATGATCCTTTGAAATATCTGTATATTTCACTTGTGAAAATGATATTATAGATATAGTTAAAAAAATCAAAAATATCTTTATTTTTTTCATATTTTCCTCCAATATGTTCTGCCTTATAGTATAACATAGACCACATCCATTATCAATTATACCACCTACAGCATCTTCTATTTTGATTAAAAAAGAATTCTATTTTGATAAATTTTGAATACTTTTTTAAAGTTTATCCCATTTGAATTATACCACAATTTTTTTGTTTTTAAAAAAAATAAGAGTCCCCTTATTAATACAAAGGAACTCTTAATAAATTATTTTTCTAAAGATTCTTTATGAGCTTTTAATAAAACTTTCACTCCTTCTAACAACAACATAAATGCTAATACAAATATAAACACAATCATTAAACATTGAATTCCATGAGTTTCTAGTCTTCCCTGTCCTGCTTTTAAAATTGAAATATTTTTTCCTAATGACATAATAAGAGAAGTCATTGTTGCAAAAATCATAAATACCATTGGTATAATAACCATTCTATTTTCTTTTCCACTCTTAGCTAACCAAACTCCAACAGCTAAGAAACAAGGTACTGCAATCAATTGATTACATGCCCCAAATATAGGCCATACATTCTTATACCCAGCTATACATAACACTCCACCACAAGCAACAGTTATTAAAGTAGAAACATAAGGATTTGTTAAAAAACTTTCTTTCTTTTCTTTTTCTTTAGGTACAAAAATTTCTTGGAAAACAACTCTTGCTAATCTTGCTCCTGTATCTAAAGAAGTAATAGCAAAGGCTGAAAAAGATAAAGAAATAACTGTGTACGCTACCTTCATTGAACTTTCACTTAATCCTAAAGTTTTAAAAGTTCCTGCAATTGCACTTGCATAAACAACAAATGGATTTCCTTTAGGCATATGTCCATCTTTAAATAAAACACCAACTGCAATTAATGCAATTATTGCTAAGCAACATTCAATTAACATTGATCCGTATCCAACTAGTTTTGCATCTTTTTCATTATCTAATTGTTTTGAAGAACTTCCAGATCCTACTAAACTATGAAATCCTGAAATAGCTCCACAAGCAACTGTAATAAATAAATATGGAAATATTGTTTGCCCGTTAAAAGGATTTTTAAATCCTGTAAATGCTGGTAAAGTGATAGTTGGATTAGTAAATAATATTCCTACTGCAGAAGCAATAATTATAAAATATAATAGAAAACTATTTAAATAATCTCTTGGTTGCAATAAAATCCAAACTGGAGATACTGAAGCAACAAAAATATAAAGTAATACAAATCCACGCCAAAAGTTTTTACTCATATGAATTGGAAAATTAATTCCTATTGCAATACAAACCACTAGTAAAATTATCCCTGCAACTGAAGATACTGCTAAAGGAGCATTTCTTCTATAAACAAAGAATCCAAACAAAATAGCTAAAGGAATAAATAAAAGAGAAGCTGTAGCAACTGCCCCATTTGTAAATGTACTTGCAACAATATCTGTAAATGCTGCTATTACTAATAACAATACCAACCATACAAAAATACTAAACAACATTTTACATTTATGTCCTAAATAATGTTCTATAATTTCTCCTAAAGATTTTCCTTCATGTTTTACAGAAACAACTATTGAAGAATAGTCTTGAACTCCACCAAAAAATATTCCTCCAATAACAATCCATAAAAATACTGGAATCCATCCAAAAACAGCTGCTTGAATAGGTCCAACAATTGGTCCTGCTCCCGCAATTGAAGCAAAGTGATGTCCTAAAAGAATTGGAGATTTTGTAGGCACAAAATCCTCTTGTCCTTTTTTCACGTGAGCTGGAGTAGGGTTTTTAGAATCAATACCCCATTTCTTTGCTAACCATGATCCATAAGTAACATAAGCTACTAAAAAAATAATAATAGCTCCTCCTAACATTGTAATACCATTCATAATTTCCTCCTTAACCTTATTTAAAATTTAATTTTCTTAGCTAAAATTTTTCATATAAATATTCTTTAATTCTTTCCCTAATCTATTGGTATGAACTTTTTTATTTGTTAAGTCTACTGCAACTATTCTAGTTGACATGTATCCTCTAAAAGTAAATAAATAATTTCTTTCTTCTTTAAATTTTTTAATCTCTTTTATAATATCCTTTTCAATAGGACTTGAACTTACAAAAATAAAAGTAAGATAAGTATACATTTGATTTTTAGGTGGGTATTTTTCACCTTTTCTAACCAATTTAGGTTCTATAGTTTTTATAATTAAATCCTTATTCCATTTAATCTCTTCTTTAGTTAATTTATCTATATTTAAAAAGAAAACATGCTCTGAGTTATTTACTTCCCAAAGATTAATATCCTTTAAAAATATATATTTTTCTGATTTTGCTGTAAAATATCCATAATTTGAAAAAAATTTATTTCCAATTTTAAAATTTTCCTGTAGATCAAAGTTATTTTCATATTTTTTTAATATTCCTTGAATATAATTTTCATATTCCATATTTCCTCCTAAATAATATAAAAAGAGACAATCTCATATTTCTAAGATTGCCTCTCAAATAATTTCCTTTAATTATACTTCACCAAAAAAGAATATAACTATACATACTCCCTTGATAAGTTTCTATGTAAAAGATTAAATATATTTTCAAAACTACTTAGAATTTTATTTATAACATTGCTTAGTATGACTATGTTTATTAGCAGTATGCTTATTATAAATATTATACTTAGTAGTAACATCATATATTTATCTCCTTCTTTTAAAATTTATTTTACGTGATTATACCTAATTTTAGGGCTCTTGTCAAGAAAAAATAATTTTTTTTAAGACATCATACTTTACCTTAGTCTTTCCCATAATTTCCCATAAATATCCATATTTTTCTTTAGATAAAGAATACACTTCATCCATTATTTTATTTTTATTTTCTTTAGGTAAAGAATTAAAATAATCATCCATAGCTTTTTTTATGTTTTGTTCTTCTTCCTTTTTCTTCTTTATTTTATTTATTTTATTTCTAAAAATTATATTTTCATCATCAATAAACTTTGATCTTTTACTGGAATTATTATTTTTAGATACAGAATTTAGAACATAGTTATCCCTTAGAGCAGAAACAATAAAACCAGAAGATTTATTATGGCTTAAACTAAAATCTATAACTTCAGTTAATCTTTCGAGAGTTATTTTTTTGTCAGTTATAATCTTCATAATATTTTTACTTGTTAATAATCCTAAATGAGTTTTTTTTAGTTTTTCTTTTATAGACATTAAAGAACTATTACTATTTTTTTCTTTAGTAGTAGTTTTTATATTTGGTTTTATAATAGTTTTTATAATAGGTATTGTTTGGACATCTTGTCCTAATCCATTTGACAATTTGGCTTCATCCATTTTACATTTTGGGCTAATGGATTGTCCATTTTGGTTACATGCATTTACCAAATCGGTTTTTGAGATAAAATCATCATTTATGATTAAATTATAAATTTCCATTACTTTTTTATCAATAATGGTATACCATTTTGTTCTATCATAAGATAATTTATTAAAATTTCCTGTTTTAATAACATTGAGTTCTTCTAACTTTATTAAAGATCTTTGAATTTTTTTAGGATTAATATATGGAAATAATTTACTAAAAGATCTAAGACTATTATATACCCAGTATCTTCCTTCTTTAAAATTTTTACCATTATCAATATTATACCCCATCCAAAAAGCAATATTTTCTATAAGAATTGCTTCTTCTATTCCATATTTTTCTGCTAAGATTACATTAAAACTATGTTTCATCTTGTCCTCCTCTTTAATATTTTTTTATAACTTATATTTATCTTCTAACTTATATTTTAAACCTTTTTCCAAGAAAGTCAAAAACGTATATGGCATATATTGCATATATTGCGTATGTTGCATATATGGCACCACTTTTTTTTATTTTATTGTCTCAAAGCATGAAAAATAAAAAACTTAGTTTTAAAAATATTTTTTATTTTTTTGTATTTTTTATATTTTTTTGCATAAAAAAAGAGAGAACCTAAGTTCTCTCTTAATTATATATTTATAAACTTTTATTATTCTAAGTTAAATTAGAATTTGTAAGTCCATCCAAGTCCGAACTCACCATAATAGTTATCAGCATCATCAGTTGCTCCATCATGCCCTTCATATTTATTAAAATCATACTCATAGTATGAAGATATTGATAAGTTATCAGTCATAGCATAGCTTCCTGATAATATAGCAATATGTCTGTTGTTTTCTTGCCAAGCAGTTGTTTTTTCATAATCTTTATCTTGAGCAAATTGATATCTATATTCAGCAGCTAAAGATAATTTATCATTTGAATATAAAGGAGTAGAAATTCTTACTTGATGTAACATTCCTGAATCTTGATCTCCTACTTTATCACCTGTTCCATTATATTTTGAATATTCAAAATAGTAACCTAATTTAACATTATTATAAGTTACTGCTACTGGCATACCTTCAGCATAGAAATAGTCATTTCCTTTATCAACAAATTTATATCCTGCTTTTAAGTTTCCTGAGAACATATCATATTTATATGAAGTAGTTGCTAGGAATCTGTCATAATCTTTTTCAGCTCTCCAAATTGCCCCAACTGTATAGTTGTCATAATGTTTAGTTGCTGACATTTCTATTCTATGATTAGTTGAACTAATTCCATCATCAGTATCCATTGACCAACCTTTTCTTGCCATTAATCCAAATGTCCAGTCATCTCCATAAGCTAATCCTAATTTGTTTCCTAACATTACAGCTTCACCTATATCTTCTGATCCAGAAGTATTATCGATTTCTATGTATTGACCTATTGAAGTTACTTTAAGCATTGGTGCTGCTTCAACTTCTGCTACTGGCATAACTTCTTTTGCATATGCTGCAGAAGCTACTGTTAATGCTGCTAATAAAAGTGTTAATTTTTTCATAATAAAATTCCTCCTTGAATAATCTTATTTTTGGTAGCCAACTTTCTCAAGGTTCGCCACTAAATTGTTTATACCTTATTTTTTTTAATTTGTAAAGGATTTTTGAAAAAAATTTTTTTTTGTTTTATTTTAATATATATTTCAGGTAAATTTCCTGTTTTAGAACTGTTTTATTTTTTCGATTTTAGGACTTTTATACTTTTTTGGGAATTTCTTTTAAACTTATTTCAATTTTTTTAAGTCTAATTCTATTTTTTGAAATTTATATTTCATTAAAAAGAATACTTATGATATAATACTTTAATTTAAAATATTTAGGAGGATATTTATGCTTAAACAAAGTACTTATAAAATTATTTTATTTCTTGTAGCTTTTTGTTGGGGTTGTGGCTTTCCTCTTTCAAAAATAGTTCTAAATAGTGGAATCGAACCCTTTGCTCTTTCTGCTATAAGGTTATTTGGAGCTTCCTTTTTAACCTTTATAATAATTAATATTAAGAAAATAAAAATAGATAAAAATGAAATAAAATTAGGTCTACTTTCTGGTTCATTTATGGGCTTTGCATTTGCTTTCCAAACTGCAGCTTTATTGTTTACAACCCCCTCAAATAATGCTTTCTTAACCGGAGCATATGTTATTGGCACTCCTTTAATCACTTGGTTATTTACAAAAAGAAGACCAAAAATTTATACATATATATCAGCTTTATTATGTTTTATTGGTATAGGATTCCTATCTTTAAATGGAAAATTCCAAATGAATATCGGAGATATTTTTACTCTTATATGCGCTGTATTTTTTTCTCTTCAAATGGTTATACTAGGTATTCATATGCCTGGAAAAAATGCTTTTGTTGTTAATGCTTTCCAATTATTTTCTGGCGGATTAATAACTTTAGTACTAAATATATTATTTGAAAATTTTTCTTTACTAAATATTCATTTTGATTTTAAACAAATTTTAGCAGTTTTATTTTTAACTGTTTTTAATATATTCTTAGGATTTTTAGCACAAACTCAAGCTCAAAAATATGTAGAGCCTTCAACTCTTTCATTAATCTTATCCACAGAAATTTTATTTGGAGTTGTACTATCTATTATTTTTTATAATGACCCTTTAACATTAAAAACATTAATTGGAGGCTTTTTAATAATTTCATCTATCATTGTTTCTGAAACTCAGTTAAATTTTTTAAAGTAGAACTTTGACTTATTTTTTTAGTCGGATTATAATACCCATATAAATATTTATATTTATATTTATATAGGAGGTCTCTTATGATTAACCAAATAAACTCACACTTTAAACATTTTGACACAATGTATGCTAACAGATATAAATACCGTCAGAAATGGATTTTAGAGCATTCTCAGGAAGAATTAGAAACTATTATCCATGAGCTTAAGGATCACGGCTTGTGCCAAGAAAAAAAGATCTTTTTAGAACTTAAGCTTGGAAAATATATTTGTGGCTTTTTTCAAAAAATTTCATTTTTAATAAATTTATTAGAAATTCTTATTTCTGTTGCGATCGTTTTTTTAGCTTCTAATATTTTAAAAAATTTAACAAGTCATATTGAATCTAAATTACTTAGTTTTTATTTTGTTTTAATTTTTTTTATTGTAAAGGCTGTTATAGATAGAACTTTTGTTAGAAAAATATTTGATGAATTTAATTGGAAGATATTTAAATTTTCATATCTTCATATGAAAAATTTTATTATAAAAAATGTTTTACATATAAATGAAAAAGGGGAATTTTAAAATTCCCCTTTTCGTTTATAAAATATCATTTATTTTATACTCTTTTAATTTTTCTATCGCGTTCTTTAAAAATTCATCTACATTTTCTATATGTTTTCCCACACTTTCAGAACCTGGTCCTCCTAAAGTAGTTCTCTTTTCTACACAATATTGTATAGATATTTTTTCATATATATTTTTTTCAAATAAATTAGAAAAATTATTAAATTCTTCCATTGTGAAATCATCTAAAGCTTTTTTATTTTCTATCCCATAAGAAACCATTGCTCCTGTTAATTTATAGGCATCTCTAAAACTCATTCCTTTTTCAGTTAAATAATCTGCAATATCTGTCGCATTTATATAACCATGTTTACAAGCTTCATTCATTTTTTCTTTTTTTATAGTCATTGTCTTAACCATTCCATTAAAAACAGTAAAACATCCTTTAACTGAATCAACCACATCAAAAAAGGCTTCTTTATCCTCTTGCATATCTTTATTATAAGCTAAAGGCAATCCTTTCATTGTTGTAAAAAATCCTGTCATATCTCCAATAACTCTTCCACTTTTACCTCTAATTAATTCTGCTGCATCTGGATTTTTCTTCTGAGGCATAATACTACTTCCTGTTGAAAAAGCATCACTTAATTCAATATATCCATAATCATTTGAGCAATAAGTTATTATTTCCTCTGAAAATCTTGATAAATGTACCATCACTATAGATAAATCACTCATTATTTCAAGTAAATAGTCTCTATCACTTACCCCGTCCATACTATTCCAAGTAGGATGAGAAAAACCTAATATTTCACTAGTATAATTTCTGTCTAAAGGATGAGTAGTACCTGCTAAAGCAGCTGATCCTAAAGGAGAGGTATTCATTAAACTAAATGAATTTTCTAATCTTTCATAATCCCTTCTAAACATTTCTACATAAGCTAATACATAATGTGAGAAACTAATTGGTTGAGCTTTTTGAAGATGAGTAAATCCTGGCATATAAGTATGTTTATGTTTTTTAGCAAAATCTACTAATATTTCAATAAGTTCTATTATATAAGATTGTATTTTTTTTATTTCATCCTTTGTAAAAAGTTTCATATCCAAAGCTACTTGATCATTTCTACTTCTTCCTGTGTGAAGTTTTTTTCCTAAATCTCCAATTTTATCAATAAGTATTTTTTCAATATTCATATGAATGTCCTCATATTCTATTGAAAATTTCACTTTCCCTTGATCCATTTCCTCTAAAATTTCTCTTAAAGTTTCTTCAATTTTTTCTGCTTCTTTCATGGTTAATATATTTTGTTTTCCTAGTCCTCTAACATGAGCTATACTACCCATGATATCATATCTATAAAGTCTTTTATCAAAATTTATTGATGAATGAAAATCTAATATTAAATCATCTGCTTTTTCTTTAAATCTACCTGAAAAATATTGCATAACTTCCCCCTAATTTTTTGTTTTAATTTTTATTAAAAGAATTATTATAAATTGTACACCTATTGCCATTAATATTGAAGTCCCCATTGGAAAAAATCCATTTATTCCAAAGAATCCTATAGCTATTATAGCATTTACAAAGGCATAATTCATTTGTGTTTTAACGTGATCTATATGTTCACAACCTGCTCCTGCTGAGGCTAATATAGTTGTATCTGATATTGGAGAAACATGATCTCCAAATAATCCTCCTGATAAAACTGCTCCTATTGTAGTATAAAGAGGAGCCCCTGTTGCTACTGCCATTGGTACAACTATTGGAATAAGAATACTAAATGTCCCCCATGAACTTCCAGTTGCAAAAGAAACTATACAACCTAAAATAAATGTTATAATTGGAATATAACCTGAATTTAAATTTATATCCTTTATAAACCCAACAATATAATCTGCTGAACCTAAATGTTTATTAATTGTACCAAGAGTCCAAGCTAAAATTAATATTATTGCTATCTCTGTCATTTTACACATACCATTTAAATATATTTTAAATATTTCTTTAAATTTTTTAGTTTTATTAATTAACATTAATATCATTAATACCATTGCTGCATATAAATAACCACTGCTTAAAGCTGCTCTAAATTCACTTCCTGAAACTTTTGTTGTTAGAAATTTTATCCCTAACATTCCAAATAGTGTGAACAATAAAACTAAAATAGGTAACCATACAAATATTGGCTTTGCATTTTCAACATAATATTTTGATTTTGCTCCTTCTTCTTTCTCTTCTTTTAAATATTTATCCTCAGATTCATTATCAAATTTTTTCATAAGACCAAAATCAAATCCAAGTAATGTTATCATAGGTATCATTGTTAAAGCTAGTATTGGATAAGCATTAAATGGTATTGCTTTTATAAAACTTTCATAATCAGATAAATCTAATCCTAAATTTTTAAATTCTTTTTGTAATAATCCAATAATAAATACCCCCCATCCAATAAAAGGAACTAAAACTGCTACTGGAGAAGCTGTTGAATCTAGAATGTATGCTAATTTTTCTTTAGAAACTTTTAATTTTCTAAAAAAAGGAGCAAATATAGGACCAACAATAAGTGGTGTTCCTAAATCTGAGAAAAATATCATTATTCCTGTAAAATAAGCTGCCATTTGAACTTTCTTTTTTGAATCTATATAATGACCCACTGCTTGAGCAAAGGCATAAGCCCCCCCTGATGTCATCATAAGTTCAATAAATCCACCTATAAATACCATCAAGATAATCACTCCTGCATTATAACTATCTGTTAATTGAGGAACAAAAAATCCTTTAATTAAAACCTTAGTTGATAACAAAGGATTATAATGATTTAACATTAACGCCCCTAAAAAAACACTTGAAAATAATGAAACTATTACATTTTTTGTTTTTATTGCCATTGCTACCGCTATTATAATTGGTATAATTGACAAAAACCCATAACTCTCCATAAAATTTACCTCCACTTTAATTTTTAATAAAAAAAACGCCTGACATAAGTCAGACGTCTATTTAACATCATTATATATTAGAATACTAATATACTTTGTAGACTATTCAATTTACATGTACATAAAAGAATTTATAATATACATTAAAGATTTGGGAAAATTAAAATAATCTACCTATTAAATATAAGGCTGACATATTATTAAATTTTATTCTAATTCTCCTTGTCCTTATATTCAACATATTAATTCTCCTCTTAGTTTTTTGATAATAATATCATTTTTTTTCTTTTTTGTAAATAATTATTTTTCAATTTTTAATTTAGCTTCTTCAACAGCGTAGTTTAAGAACTCATTAAGTTCCATAGAATTTTGTTCTTTTTCACCAAATTTTCTAATATTTACTGTTTTACCTTCAGCTTCTGATTTTCCTATAATAATTTGCATAGGTACTTTATATTTTCCATTAGCTTCTCTTATTTTATATCCAATAGATTCTGCTCTGTCATCTAGCTCAACTCTTATATCTCTTTTTGCTAACTCAGCCATAACTTCTTTGGCATAAGGTACTACTTCATCATTTAAAGTTAATATTTTTACTTGAGTTGGTGCTAACCACATAGGGAATGCTCCTGCATAATGTTCTATTAATATTCCCATAAATCTTTCCATTGATCCGTAAATAACTCTATGAATCATTACTGGTCTATGTTTTTCCCCATCTTCACCAATATAATTCATATCAAATCTTTCTGGTAAATTAAAGTCAAGTTGGATAGTTCCACATTGCCAAGTTCTTCCAATTGCATCTTTAATTTTAAAGTCAAGTTTAGGACCATAGAATGCTCCGTCTCCTGCATTTACTTCATATTTTCTTCCCATTTTCTTTAAAGCACCTTCTAAAGCTGCTTCTGCTCTATCCCAAATTTCTTGAGATCCTATTGCTTTTTCAGGTTTAGTTGATAATTCTATTTCATAATTAAATCCAAAAATTCCTTTATAGAATTTATCGATTAATTCAGTTACTCCTATAATTTCATCTTCAATTTGATCTGGAGTCATATAAATATGAGCATCATCTTGAGTGAAAGCTCTAACTCTCATAAGTCCGTGTAATGCTCCTGAAAATTCATGTCTATGAACATGTCCTAATTCTCCAACTCTTTCTGGTAAATCTTTATAAGAATGTATTTTATTTTTATAAACTAAAACTCCACCTGGACAGTTCATTGGTTTTATTGCAAAATCTGTCTCATCTATAGAAGTTGTATACATATTTTCTTTATAATTGAACCAGTGTCCTGAAGTTTCCCATAATTCTCTATTTAACATTGTTGGAGTTTGAACTTCAACATATCCTGCTTTTTTATGTTCTCTTCTCCATAAATCAATTAAAGTATTTTTTAAACACATACCTTTAGGCATGAATATAGGGAACCCTGGTCCATATTCACTTACAAAGAATAATTCTAATTCTTTTCCTAATTTTCTATGATCTCTTTTTTCTGCTTCTTCTAAGAATTTTAAATAATCTTTTAATCTTTCTTTATTTCCAAAAGCTAATCCATAAATTCTTTGAAGCATTTTATTATTAGAGTTTCCTCTCCAGTAAGCTCCTGCAACTGATTTTAATTTAAATGCTTTTATATAAGAAGTAGATGGCACATGTGGTCCTCTACATAAATCCATAAATTTACCTTGTTTGTAGAAAGAAAGCATTTCTCCCTTAGCTATTTCTTTGATTATTTCAACTTTATATTCTTCACCTAGTTCTTCAAAATGTTTAATAGCATCATCTCTAGACATTTCAATTCTTTCAATTTTAACATCTTCCTTAGCTATTTTTTTCATTTCCGCTTCTATTTTTTCTAAATCTTCAGGAGTAAATTGCTCTTCAGAATCAAAATCATAATAGAATCCATTTTCTATTGCTGGTCCTATTGCAACTTTTGTTCCAGGGAATAATCTTATTACAGCTTGAGCCATCATATGAGCCGCTGAATGTCTAATTACTTTTTCTCCCTCTTCATCGTTTATAGTTATAAATTCAACCTTTGCATCATGATCTAAAACATAAGACATGTCTTTCATTTCTCCATCAATCTTTGCTGCAACTGATTTTTTAACAAGAGAGTTACTAATTGATTTAGCAACTACAAACATGTTTTGTGCTCCTTCAAATTCTTTTATACTTCCGTCCATTAATTCTACTTTCATAATTCATCTCCTATATTATTCATCAATTTTTATTCCACTAAATAAGCTTAAGTCAGGAGAAACATTTTTATTACTACCTCCATTTCCTCCAATACCAAATATTGTATTGTCAGGGAATGTAAGAAGTGTAAATTGTAATGCTGTTTTCCATTCATAGTCATGAGTTGATGTACTGTAATCTCTTATATAAGCTATTGACCACTCATAATATCCCATTTCTTTTCCTATTTTGATTCCTGCTTCATCTAAGAAACTTTCTCTTGAATCAATTTCATCATAAAATTGAATATATGTTTTTAAATTCCATCCTTCACTTGGTTTTCCTAAAGCTGTATGGAAACTAAGTTCATGTTCTTTTTCTGATGTCTTCCATCCTGTTTTATTTGCAGGGTCATAATAATTAGCTTTTTCTGAATAAGTATAACCAAATCCTGTTCTATTTCTAGAATAAAAAGCTCCTATTTTAAATTCTTTTAAAGAATCTAAATAATCACTTGTCTCATCATATCTATCCTTACTTCTTTCTAAAGATAAATTTAAACTTAAAGCTTGTTTTAAATTCCCATTATAATTAACTCTATTATCAATAGATCTTCCCAAATCAAAGGAAGTCCCATCTCTTCTATCTATAATTTCTTTTATTTTCATTAAATCAGAAGAAGTTATATCATTTTCTTTTTTCCCAAATTCTTTACTTGCATATTCTCTTAAGTCTGAATCAGAAACTCTTTTATCTTTAAAACTATAATTTAAGCTTATTACATCTGTATTATATTGAGTGTTATAATCTGATTCCCCAGCCTTTATATAATTTTCTCTATAATCTTCATATGTAACCTTATAAGAGTATTCTACTTCTTTTCCCTTTATATATGCTACTGAATAAATTTTATTATTTATATCAAGTAATTCTTTAGAATTATCTAAGTAAGCTCCATTATCTTTAGCTTCTGTATATTCAAGATTTAATTTACTATCTGTAAAGTTATAAGTATAACCATAAGTATCTGCACTCATATCTTCATCAAATAATTTAGTTTCTCCTATATCAAATAATTTTGCTTCAATATTTTCATTTTTATAATAAAATTCATTATTTCCTGCAAAGAATCTAGCTCCATAATCTTCTAAATTTAAATCATTATAATTTTCACCTTCTACATTTTTATTAACATATCTTTTATCTATGTTATAGTATGTAGTCACTGCTTTCTTCCCGTTATATAAGAAGTTTAATTCATTATTCAATGTTCTTCTATCTTTATTTCCATCTCTTGCCTTATCCTTTTCAGTATAAGCAACTTTATATTGAATATCTGTATTTCCTAGACTAAAATTGATTTTATCATTGTATTTAATCTCTTTATTTTTATTTATTAATCTTCTAACTTTATCTCCCTCATTTCCTGAGAAATCATAATCAACAAAGGAAATCTTAAATTCATTATTTAAGTTGTCATTTAAATTAATTCTATGAGTTAACCCTGTACTAAATCTATTCACTTCATCATCTGAATTCTTATATTGATCTTGTCTTACATTTCCGTAAATATCAACTTCTCCTAAGTCACCTAAAGAAACTTTATTCTTAGCTAATCCTAATTCATAGAATTTAGATTCATTTTTGTAAGTTTTTACAATATTATTTGAACCTTCTCTAGTTTCTATAGTTTCTTTAGAATTTCCTCCAGCTACAGTAAAATCAAAAATCCCTGTATAGAATGTGGTATAAACTCTATTTTCTTCTTTTTTGTTATATACAATGTTTTCAAATCTATTATACTGACTTAGTCTACTATCAGTTGAGAAAACATCTTTTCTAAGTGGATCATTTTCTAAGTCTAATTTTTTTTCGTTAAAATCATAATTATAACCTACTTTAAAAGATGTGCCCGTGGTCAGTTTATGCTCCCCAAATTCAGCTCCAAATTTTCTACTGTCATTAATTTCATATTTAGATACCGTCCATGGAGTATAATCGAAATCTAAATTATATTTATCTGTAGTTTTTAACGTGCTTAAATTAGGATTCCTTTCCCAAGCTTTTAAGCTTCTAAATTCATCCCCATTTTTTTCATCATAATTAATTGCCACTTTATTTTTTTTATCCTTAAATAAGAACCCAAAATCTTCTCTTTTAGATTGTAAATCTTCTTTATTACTTCCTGGATCAATATCTTTTAAATAATTATAGTATGAAGAGATTGTATATTTTTCATTATCTTTCTTTATTCCTAAATTTGAAAATAAATCATGATCTGTCTGAGATCCATAACTCATATCATCTACTTCATCTGAAACTATATAATGATAAGCCTTCTCATCATCTGTTAATTTCAAATTTGCATTTATGCTTATATCTTTATTTGCTCCTAATTTATTTAATTCTGTAGATAAATTATAAAAATTAGAATAACTTCCCATATCTGGAATATTTCCTAATGGTTGGCTATTATGAGCTATCCCATTTTCATCAATATAATTAAATTTTTTATTTGCATCTAAATCTTCTATAGCATCTTTTAATGCTGGATTTTCATTATAAGTGACACTTTTAACTCCAAAATTAAAATATCCCTTATCCCCTCTATAATTATGAGTGTAATCCACATCCCATCTATCATCATTACTCTCATCTTCTCTATTTAAAGAATTTAGTTCTCCATCTTTATTTTTTTTCCAAAGTAAAGCATTACTTATATTTAATCTAGATTCACCTAAATTATCAAATGTATACCAATTTTCCATTCTTCCAACCAGTAATCCCATTTCATCTGCAAATTTAGGAGCAAATCCTCCCTTAAATTTATCATCTTTACTTTCATATAATATTCCTTGAGAAATATTCCATCCATAGTCCTCTGTAGTCCCCCATACTGGGAATAATGGAACTTTAGATCCATTTCTTATATTGAATCTATACCAAGGTAATGTAAAGGGCATAATATCTTTATTTTCAACAAATAAATTTGTATCTTTTAAAGTTACTTGTTTATTTGGCTCAATAAAAATACTATCAGATTCTAAATAGTATCCTAAATCTTTATTATTTTTATCTTTGTCTGCTTTAGGATCTGTTGTCATCCAAGCTTTTTTTAATTCCACTTTTCCATCTATATAATTTGCTTTGTCACTACCAAAAAATATTCTATCGTTAGGTTTTTCAGCTCCTGTTACATTTCCAACTTCTAGCCAAGCAAAATTTTTATCAAATTTAGCTTTTTTCCCATCTAAAGAAACTTCTCCACTTGTTCCTTCTACTCTTAAATCTCCTGAAAGATTATAAGAATCCATAATGATTTTATCTTTTATAAATAATTTATTTTTTTTAACATCTCTTTTCAAATTGAAAGCTTTAATTTTATTGTTTTCAAACTTAACATCTACACCATTTTTTGAGTAGACAGAATTATCATTAAGGTCTAATTCAACTTGACTCTCTTCAGCTGCATTTATTTGTATTCCCATTATTGCTAATGCTAATATTAAGTAATATTTTTTATACATAATTCCTTGTCCCTCCAAAAAAATTTAATTAAGTCAAATATATTAAATAATTATATCATAATTTTTCTTTTTTTTACATAAAAAAAGACCTTTTTTAAGGCCTTTTTTTAATTTTTCTTTTCTCTTTCTTCTTTTTGTCTTTCTGCTTGTGTTTTACTCAAATAAAATGGTTCCATTGTATACAAGTTATCTTCTTTATTTTCTGCTAATTCTGCAACCATAGATGCTCTTGGTAAACTCAATGATTTTTTCGCAAATTTTGCATTATCTTTTACTATTTCAGATATTAATTCTTTATATTTTAAAGCTCCATCTCCTAAATAAAGAGTTTTCTTATCTTTTCTACTTTCTAAATATTCTCTAAGTTCTCCCACAGCATATTCTTCTAATCTTTCTAAAGATCCATCCTTGTATTTATATAAGCAATGATAAGCTCTTTCTTTTCTTGCATCTATTAATGCACAAATATCTACATCATTTTCTGTAGACATTCCTGCGATTACATCAAGTTCATTAATCCCTGCTATTTTAAAATTCCCAGAAGAAGCAATTCCCTTAGCTGCTGCAACTCCAATTCTTATACCTGTAAATGATCCTGGTCCTATACTAACTGCTAATTTATCTATATCTTTAATTTTTACACCTGTTATCTTTAATAAATTATCTAATTGGACCATTATATTTTCAGAGTGAGTTTTTTTTATATTTATTGTCATTTCTCCTATTAATCCAGTTTCTGTAGAATATAATCCTACACTTCCTATATTTGTTGATGTATCAATCCCCAAAATTAACATACGATAACATCTCCTTTTCTTTTTTTTCGTTTCCTATATACTTTATTTCAACTTGTCTTGAATCTTCATCATTGTATTCAAAATTTATTTCAATATACTCTTTTGGTAATTCACTTTCAATAATATTGGCCCATTCTATCATTAAGACACCTTCACTATTTAAATAATCCTCATATCCTACTTCATATATTTCTTCTGCTTCAGAAAGTCTATAAACATCAAAATGGTAAAGAGGCAACCTCCCTGAAAAATATTCTAAAACATAATTGAAAGTTGGACTTTTTAAATTTTCTGAAACTCCTAAAGCTTTAGCAAATTTTTGTGTAAAAGTTGTTTTTCCAGTTCCTAAATCTCCAATTAAAGCTACAACATCTCCTTTACCCACAAATCTTGAAAGATTACTTGCCAATAAATCTATTTCTTTAAAACTCATTATTTTTTTCATAACATAACCCTTCCTTTTATAAATTTAAAAATAATTATTTTTTTATCTTGTTAACTATATTAGTTGTAGATTTTCCTTCAACAAAAGATAAGATTCTAACTTCTCCTCCATAACTTTCTACTATTTTGGTTTCTGGTAAATCATCCTTAGTATAATCTCCACCCTTTACATGAATAGAGGGTTTTAATTCTTCAATTAATTTTTCTGGAGTATCTTCCTTAAAAATAACTGCATAATCAACAGACTTTAAACCACATAACATTTCTGCCCTATCTGCTTCTCCATTTATAGGTCTATCTTCCCCTTTTAATCTTTTTACTGAACTATCTGAATTTACTCCAACAATTAATATATCTCCTTGTCTTTTAGCTTCTGCTAAATATCTTAAATGTCCTACGTGTAAAATATCGAAACATCCATTAGTAAATACAACTTTTTTATTTTGAATTTTTAATTTTTCAATCAGTTCTTTTCCAAATTTTCTATCAACTACCACAGAATTCCTCCTATAAATTTTTTATACTTCCTTATGATTTTACACTATTTTTTTATTTATATCAACTCTTGAAATCACAATATCTATTATTTCATTTTATTCTTTTATTTCTATTTTTTATAAAAATATTGCTTTTTTTTATTGTTTTTTTTAATTTTATTGATTTTTTTTAATTTTTACTTTATTTTTTAAGTATTATGAGGTAATATTATATTAATAGGTTTATTATTTTTTAGTATGGGAGGTTATTTAAATGGAAAGGTTACTAAAATTTGGCTTTAAAAAAATAGGAAAATGGAATCTTGTTGATAATGAACTCACTTTTGAAATAGACTCTTTTGCTAAAGATTCTAATATTGTATTTTCTTTTGTAGAAGGGGGAGAGGTTAAATTTATATCTTTAGCTGAAGATTCTCTAGAAAGTTTATTAATAAAATTAACTCATGATAATGATGAATACTTTATTAAATTAGTTAAATCATTAAAAGAAGAGCTTATAAATAATAACAATATTGAAATTTATGCTATGAAAAACAAAAAATTCTTTGGTTTTGTTACTAAATTTTCAAAAGAAGATATTAATAAAATGATTCAAGATTTTTCACCTTCTTGGAATGAAGAAAATTTAAAAGATAGAGTAAAGGATATGTTGAAAAAAGATAGGGTAGCAATTGAAAGATCCGAAAAAGAAAAACTTAAAAAAGAAATTAAAAATCCAGGATCAACTGCAAAAAAACCTAAAAAAGAACATCCTTCTTATATATTTGTAATTACTAAAAGTTATTATGAAAGAGGATTCTTTAATGTCAAAACAAGTCATTCTCATCTAGTTTCTGGAGATAAAGTTCCAATAAACATTATTTTAGGTCCTAAAAAAACTATTGTAGGTAGAATTAGCAGAACTGCTAATGCTACTAAAGTAGCTAGAATTATTGGAAATAAGCCATTAAGACTTTGGCTTGAAAAGAATTCAGGAATAAATAAAGAATTAAAAATTACATTTATTAATAAGAAAAAAATAAAACTTGAAGCTTTAGATTAAATAAAAAAAAGACTACTTAAAGTAGTCTTTTTTTTATTTTGTTCCAAATATTCTGTCTCCACAATCTCCTAGTCCAGGAACTATGTAACAATTTTCATCTAATTTTTCATCAATTTTAGCTGTATAAATAGGTACATCTGGGTGAACCTCTTGTACTTTTGCTATTCCTTCTGGAGCTGATATTAAACACATGAATGTTATATCTTTAACTCCTTCTTTTTTAAGATAATCTATTGCATAAATAGCTGATCCTCCTGTTGCTAACATTGGATCTACAAGTATTACTTGTCTATCTTTTATATCTACAGGAAGTTTACAATAATAGTAAACTGGTTGCATAGTTTCTTCGTTTCTATATACTCCTATGTGACCAACTTTTGCTGTAGGTATCAATGATAAGATCCCATCTACCATACCAAGACCTGCTCTTAATATTGGTACAACTGCTACTGCCTTATCTTTTAAAACATGAGCTTTTGTTTTTTGAATAGGAGTTTCAATTTCTATCTCCTCTAATTCTAAATCTTTAGTTGTTTCATAAACCATCAATTTAGCTATCTCATTTAAATTTTCTCTAAATGTTTTTGTATCACTATTTTTGTCTCTTAAGTATGTAAGTTTGTGTTCGATTAATGGGTGTTTAATTTCAACTACTGCCATAGATCTCCTCCTGAATTATATAAATTTTTTTCATAAAAAAGCAGGACACAAGTCCTGCTTTTTCCTGCATCTTATTTATTAAGATTGTATTTTTTATTGAACTTGTCAACTCTACCAGCAGTATCTAAGAACTTAGCTTTACCTGTGTAGAATGGATGACATTTTGAACATACAGCTATTTTGATATCACCTTTAGCATAAGTAGATCTAGTTTGAAACTTTTCTCCACAAGTACATTCAACATTAACGATTTTATAATCTGGATGTATTCCTTTTCTCATTTTAAACCCTCCTTCAATAATAGACTTATTAATTTCACAAGAAATTGTATCATATTTACCTTGATTTTGCAAGTTATTTGTTCCTTGTAACAATTTTTTATAAAGTTTATTTCTTTAAGTTGAATTTTAGTATTTTTCATGTATAATTATATCAAGGAGGAGTTTATGAAAAAAAAATTTTATGCTTATTTTTTAGTTGATTCTAAAGAAAGCAATATAGTAGATACTTGGGAAAAATGTAAAAATGAAACAGCTGGTAAAAAATCAAGATATAAATCTTTTAAAACATATAAAGAAGCTGAAATGTGGTTGCAATCAGGAGCCAATTATGATAAGAAAATAAAACCTGCCCCACCTATTTTAAAAGATGGGATTTATTTTGATGCTGGTACTGGTAGAGGAATTGGTGTAGAAGTTAGAGTTACATTTAAAGACGGTAAATCTGTACTAAAAAAATATTTTCCCACTTTAGAAATAAATGAATTTGGAAATTATTTAACTCGTTCTGGAAAAACAAATAACTTTGGAGAATTAGCTGGAATGTATCTTGCACTTCATATTGCAATTGAAGAAAAAATAATGAATATATTTGGAGATAGTTCTCTTGTTATTAATTATTGGTCTAAGGGACTCATTAAAAACTCTGTTTCCCCAGAAACTCAACGTCTTGCAAAAAAAGTAAAACTAAAAAGAGAAATATTTGAAAAATTAGGAGGATCCATTGAACATATTTCTGGTGATTTTAATCCTGCTGATTTAGGTTTTCATAAATAGGAGGACAGCTATGAACGAACTTATTATTTTTTCTACAGAGCACATAATTAGCATTCTAATTTATTCTCTATTTTTTATATTTTTAATTCTTATAAGCAATTTATTTTCACGAAAAATTTTTGCTTCTATACTAGGAATTAGTATTTTTATAGTTAAAATTATAGAACTTTTTATAAGATATACTATTTATTCCGAGAGTATTCATCAGTTATTACCTCTCCATTTATGTAATATTGCTTTAATTTTCGCTATAATATCAATGATTTTTAAATATAATTGTTTATTTCAATTAGTTTTTTATTTTTCTATTGGAGCTTTTTTTGCAATAATATTTCCTGAAAGTATTCCTCATTTTTATGATTTTAGAAATATCAGTTTTTTTCTAACTCATTTTTTTATTATTTTTGCAACATGGTATGAAATAATACACTTTAAATTTAGACCTAATCTAAGAGGATTAACTTTATCTTTTATATTTTTAAATATATTTGTCTTATTATCTTTTAAAGTAAATAGTCTATTTAATACTAATTTCATGTTTACTAACACTAAACCAAATATAGCTTCACCTTTAAATTATTTAGGTCCTTGGCCTTATTATATTGTAGTCAGTGAATTTATTTTTATATTTTTAGGTTACCTTTATTACCTACCTTTTAAAAGAAAAAAAATGAAATATTATTTATAAATTTAAAAAACTAAAAAAATTGGTCTCTATAATTTTATTATAGAGACCTCTCTTATTTTATTTATTTTATTAAAAAGTTCTTCACTTAAATTGACTTTATAAAAAACTTTATCATTATACCCTTTTTCTATTATATTTTCTTTATCATTTAACAACTTATCTATTTCTGAAACTTTATCATAAGAAAATTCAATTAAATATATCTCTTTTTTTACATACTCAATTATTTCAGAAGCTTGAACTGATAATTTAGCTGTTTTAGCATACGCTCTCACCAAGCCACCTGCACCTAGTTTTATTCCACCAAAATATCTAGTTGCTATAACTACTACATTATCTATTTCCATATATGTTAATATCTCTCCCATTGGTTTTCCTGAAGTGCCCTTTGGCTCTCCATCATCATCAACTTTAAAATATTCTTGTCCGTTTTCAATAACTTTATAAGCACTACAATTATGAGTTGCATCTTTATGTTTATTTTTTATCTCTTCTATATACTTTTCAGCTTCTTCTTTAGTTGTTACAGGTTTTATATAACCTATAAATTTAGACTTTCTTTCTTCAAATTCAATTTTTGTTTTTTCTTTTATTGTTTTCATTACATCCTCTCTTGATTCTTTAAATTAATTAAAAATGTATCTTTTATAAAAAAATTAATTTCTTTGTAAAAGAATATCAAAACTATAATAAAATAAATAAAAATTATATCCATTACTGTAATTTTAAAATTAATATTTATAGATAACCATGGAATTTTTCTAAGAATTATTAAAATTATATCCAATAATTTATATATTTGTTCCAAAAACCACCCACCTCCAAATTGTAACAAAAAATTTGGTAATAGCAAAGAAATAAATCCAAATAAAATAAAAAAGCTTCCTAAAAAAGTCAATACTATGTTTGGAATAAAAGCTAAAATAGCCATAGTTTTAAAAAAATAAATTGTTAATGGAATTAGCATTATTTGAAGCATTAGTAAAAAAACAAAAATATTTACTAATGCTACTCCTTTAAATTTCTTATATAATTTTATTTTTGGATAAATATTTATAATTGAAAACACAGAAATATAAGACATTAGAAAAGAAATATTAGAAAAAGAATTAGGATATAAAATTAAAGTTATAATAAAAGATAAAGCTAAAGATTTATTTATGTCTACTTTTTCATAAAAAATTATACTTGCTATATAAACGCTTCCCATAATATAGGCTCTAAATATAGAGGGACTTATTTTTATAGAAAAAACATATATTGTTAAAATTATAAATATCATTATATTTTTGATTTGTTTTTCCAATTCTAAAAATCCAAACATACAAGTTAATAATCCAATAATTATTCCAATATGTAATCCTGAAATTGCTAATAAGTGAGCTCCTCCTGAATAACGAAACATTTCTTTTATCTCTCTAGAAATAGATCTGCTTTCTCCTAAAATAACCCCTCTTAATAGATTATAGCACCCATTTGAAATATAATTTTTCACATTTTTTATTTTCATATTTAAATACTTTGTTGTTTTTGTTCCCTCTAGTTTTTCTTTTTTTAAAATTTTAACTTCTAATAAATTTTTATTTACTTTTGTTACTTGCCCTAAAATATTATATTCTCCATCTTCTATTCTTTCAAGAGAAACATACTTATTTTTAAAGTATAATTTATTATTTAAATTTATTAATTTTCCATATTCATTTATAACATTAGTTTTAAAATATATTTTATCTCCTTTATTTATAGTTGAAAAATTTATAAAAAAAATTATTCTTATTAAAAAAACAATAGGAAATATATAAAAAGAAACTTCTCTTCTTTTTAAAATTATAAAAAAAACTATTAAAAAAAATATTGTTATTTCTACTAAAAAATTTAAATCAACAAAATATAGCAAACTCTCCAATAAAAATAATTCTATTGCAACAATATATACTTTTTCCACTCAAATTACCTCTGAAAGCTAATCTTTTAACTTTTCCTCATACTTATAATAAAAAACAAAAGAGATTGCAAAGGCTACTATTGCAAATAAAGCAGTCATATATATCCCATTTTTAGTCACCATACCATTATGACTTTTGAAAACTAAAATAAATGGTAATAACAATATTGATATCATAAAAGCCATTTTCAAAAAAAATCCCTGAATACCAAAACAAATACCCTCAATTTTATTTCCAGTTTCTTCTTTTATATTATTACTAATTTCACTCAACATTGCTGGTGGAAATATAAAAGCTCCACCTGCAACAGGTATACCTATTAATGCAAATATTAAAAATCCAAAAGATCTTGGAATTAATTTATCTAAAAATAATAGCATACTTGTAAATAGAATTAATAATAGTAAGTCAAATAACATTATTTTTCTATATCCAATTTTTTTAGAAATTTTATTAGTTGGATAAAAGAAAAGAGCTGACATTCCAAACAACATAGCGGATGCTATTGTAATTTGAGTCTTCCCATATCCCATAATATCCTCTACATAATAATTCATAGTTGCTCTTAAAGTATTAAAACCAACAAAGAAAAATAGTAATCCAAACAAATAAAAAATAAAATTTTTATAGCTTAATATAATTGAAATTGTTTCTTTAAATGATATCTTTGATATTTTACCCTTTGAATATTTTTTTTCTGAAACTCCAAAAACTGTGATATATCCACCAAGAGAAGCGATTATACTTAATATTATTACCATTCCTCTTATTCCTAATAAAGTATCTCCTTTTCCAATCATTTTTATTAAAACTCCTGGTAATATCATGGCTACTGCTGTATATATTAATCTAAAAACTGATTGCCATGTTGATAAATTTAACCTTTCCTCCATTGTATTTCCTATCTCAGGAATTATTGCATTATAAGGAGCTCCAACTATAGTATAAAAAGTAAAAAATAAAGATCCTACTATAGCTAAATAAATAAAAGATAAATTATTTGATCCTACTGGCGGATAAAAAAAAGCCACTGTCATAACTCCTAAAGGTATACTCCCAAAAGCAATAAAAGGTATTCTTCTTCCCCACTTTGTATCAATTTTATCTGATAAATAACCTACTACAGGATCTGTAATCATATCCACTAATCTTGAAATTGCCAATGCTATTGAAATAAATATAGGGGGCATTATCATTTTTAATCCTGAACTTTCTGGTGGCAAATAAAAATATAATATCCATTGAGCAAATATTTGATCAACTATTGCATAGCTAACTCCCATCCCATAAAAAATCTGTGTTTTTTTATCTAGCTTCATATTATTTTTCCTCTTTCATCATTGGTATTTTCTGATCTTCATATTTATTTATCATTCTATAAATTAAACTAGCTTTTTCATTCAATTCTAAATATTTTAATTCTTCAACAGATAATTTCTTTTGAATATTTTTTAAAGAAGTTAAAATATTAACATTTTTAATTTCTTTTTTCTTAATAATATTTAAATAATCTCTTCCTTTTTTTGAAAATCCAAGAATTCTAATATAAGGTAATTTTTCTTTTAATCTTTTAGAATCTTTTTTATTTATTGATAATAAAATATGAATTAAAATTCTTTGAATTCTTCCAATTGTATAACGTTTAGTCATTATATTCTCTAAAAAAATTTTATAATTTTCTGATTTTAATGCCATTTCATACAATCTATTCTCAAAACCAATTTCAACATCTTGAATTTCATGCAAAGTTTCTTTATTAGAAATAATTGCATATCTTATTAATTTATAATATTGTGAAATATCTGCTAATTTTTTATTATTTTCATTTTCTAATAATATTTCTTTTGATTTATTGGATATAAATTTTTCTACATTTTCGTTATTTTTTAATAACTTTCTAATTCCAGTTGCACTTAAAATGTTTTCTTTAGCAACTAAAGAATTATAACCTACACCTTTTCTTTTTAAAGTTTTAGGATCTATATTTACTTTTAATAATTTTATTGCTCTTAAATATTCTATTCCTAAAATATCATTGGATTTAATTTCATATTCTTTCCCTAAAAAATTTTTTATCTCTTTATTATAAGCTGTAGGATAAGACAAACCACTCTTTAAATTTTTTTTTAAACTTTCAAGAAATTTAACATTATTTTCTAATTTTATGACTTCTTTAAGTTTATCTAAATTATCACTTTCTGAACCAAAAATTATTTTCTCTACTTTTAGTTCTTTTAAAATTTTTATTGAGCCTCTTGCAAAAATTTCAGCACTTTGAGTTGAATAAAAAACTGGTAATTCTACAACTATATCAACTCCTTCTAAAAGAGCCATTTTAGTTCTTTCCCATTTATTTATAATTGCTGGTTCTCCTCTTTGTACAAAATCTCCACTCATAACTCCTATAACTACATCTCCATGTTTTTTAGCTTCACTAAGATGTAATTTATGTCCATTATGAAAAGGATTGTATTCTACAACAATTCCAATTGTATTCATTTATCCCTCACTTTCATAAATTTTTAATTAGACTATAATAATTATTCTATATCATTTATAATAATTTTACAAGTTTTAAGAATTATATATTTTTCCAAAAAATAAAAAAAAGATTGGCAAGTTCTTATCCTCCCAGAGGGCTGCCCCCCAAGTACTTTCAGCGTTTATGAGCTTAACTTCTAGGTTCGGTATGTTACTAGGTGTACCCTCATAGCTATTCTTGCCAA
>JAUTCN010000022.1 GCA_030673965.1 Fusobacterium sp. JB019
CTAATACCTTAGAGATAGCTGCTGTTGTAGTTGTTTTTCCGTGGTCAACGTGTCCTATTGTACCAATGTTTACATGGGGTTTACTTCTGTCAAATTTTTCTTTTGCCATTTTTTTTGTCCTCCTAAATTTTTATTAATTTTAAATTTTATTTGATATAAAGAGTTATCTTCCTCTTTCTTCTTTAATAGCTTCTTGAATATTTCTAGGTACTTGAATATATTTTTCAAATTCCATAGCATAGTTAGCTCTTCCTTGAGATTTAGATCTTAAGTCAGTTGCATAACCAAACATTTCTGATAAAGGAATTTTAGCATCAATGATTTTAGCACCATTTCTATCTGTCATTCCACCAATCATTCCTCTTCTAGAGTTGATATCTCCTATGATATCTCCCATATACTCTTCAGGAGTAGTAACTTCTACTTTGAATAAAGGTTCAAGAATAACTGGTTTACATTGAGAAGCTCCTTGTTTCATAGCCATAGATCCAGCTATTTTAAATGCCATCTCAGATGAATCAACCTCATGGAAAGATCCATCATATAATGTAACTTTAACACCAACTAAAGGATATCCAGCAACAACACCATTTTCAAGCGCTTCTTTACATCCTTTTTCAACAGCAGGAATATATTCTCTAGGAATAGCTCCTCCTGTAATTGAGTTAACAAATTCAAAGTCTTTATCTTCAATAGGTTCAATTTTAATTTTAACATGTCCGTATTGACCTTTACCACCTGATTGTTTAGCGTATTTAACTTCTTTATCAGTAGAACTTGTAATAGTTTCTCTATAGGCAACTTGAGGTTTACCAACTGTAGATTCAACTTTAAATTCTCTTTTCATTCTATCAACAATGATATCTAAGTGAAGTTCACCCATTCCAGATATGATAGTTTGTCCAGTTTCCTCATCAGATTTAACTCTAAATGTAGGATCTTCTTCAGCAAGTTTAGCTAAAGCAATACCCATTTTTTCTTGGTCAGCTTTTGTTTTAGGTTCAACTGCAACAGAGATAACTGGTTCAGGGAATTCCATTTTTTCAAGAATAATAGGAGCTTCTGGGCTACATAAAGTATCTCCAGTAGTAGTGTCTTTAAGACCAACAACAGCTGCTATATCTCCACAATAAACAACATCTTCTTCAGCTCTTTTATTAGCATGCATTTGAAGAAGTCTTCCCATTCTTTCTTTTTTACCTTTAGTAGAGTTTAATACATAAGAACCTTTATTAGCAATTCCTGAGTAAACTCTAAAGAAAGTTAATCTTCCTACAAAAGGATCTGTCATAACTTTAAAAGCTAATGCAGAGAAAGGAGCGTCATCAGATATTTCTAACTCAACAACTTTATCTTCATGCTTAGGGTCAGTTCCTGATATAACACCTTTTTGAGTAGGTGCAGGCATGAAATCAACAATTACATCAAGTAATGGTTGGATTCCTTTGTTTTTAAATGCAGTTCCACAAAGTACAGGAATGATCATATTTCCAATAGTTCCTGTTCTTAAAGCAGATTTTATTTCATCAATAGAAATTTCTTCTTCACCTAAATATTTTTCCATTAAAGCATCGTCACATTCAACGATAGATTCAATCATAGCTTCTCTCATTTCTGTAGCTTCATCAATTAATTCAGCTCTGATTTCTCTTTCTTCGATGTTAGCCCCAATTTCATCAAGGTAAACTATTTCTTTCATTGTAATTAAGTCTACAATTCCTTCAAAATTGTCTTCAGCACCTATAGGTAGTTGAAGAGGAACAGGATTTGCTCCTAATTTTTCTTCGATATCGTTTACGCACATTTTAAAATCTGCTCCAACTCTATCCATTTTATTGAAGAAAGCTATCCTAGGTACTTCGTACTTATCAGCTTGTCTCCAAACAGTTTCAGACTGTGGTTGAACTCCATCAACTGCAGAGAAAACTGCTACAGCACCATCTAGAACTCTAAGAGATCTTTCAACCTCAACAGTAAAGTCCACGTGACCTGGTGTGTCTATTATATTTATTCTGTGTTTTTTCCAGAAACATGTTGTAGCGGCAGAAGTAATTGTGATACCTCTTTCTTGCTCTTGCTCCATCCAGTCCATAGTTGCTGCTCCATCATGAACCTCTCCGATGTTATGGTTAACTCCAGTATAGAAAAGAATTCTTTCTGTAGTAGTAGTTTTACCAGCGTCAATATGAGCCATTATACCAATGTTTCTAGTCATGTCTAATGAAACTTGTCTAGCCATTTAATGATTCCTCCTTGATATAAAAATACGCTAAATTAATATTTATAATGTGCGAAAGCTCTATTTGCTTCAGCCATTCTATAAGTATCTTCTTTTTTCTTGATAGTAGCACCCTCGTTATTTGCTGCTGCAATTAATTCAGCTGCTAATTTTTCGATCATACCATATTCTTTTCTTGCTCTAGTATAAGCTTTTAACCATCTTAATGCTAAAGTTTGTTGTCTTTCTAATCTTACTTCAGTAGGAACTTGATAAGTTGCTCCTCCAATTCTTCTAGATCTTACTTCAACTTGAGGTTTAATATTTTCCATTGCTTGTTTGAAAATATCGTACCCCTCTTTACCAGTTTTTTCTTTAATTAAATCCATTGCTGAATAGAATATAGATTCAGATAAAGATTTTTTTCCATCTATCATTAATGCGTTTATAGTTTTAGTAACTACCTTATCGTTATATCTAGAATCAGGTAATACATCTCTTTTTACCGCTGCTCTTCTTCTTGACATACTAAACTGTTCACCTCCTTAATTTTTATAAATTGTTATGCTTTTTTTACACCATATTTAGATCTTGATTGTTTTCTATTGTTAACTCCTGCTGTATCTAGAGCTCCTCTTACAATTTTATATCTAACTCCTGGTAAATCCTTTGTTCTTCCACCTCTTATAAGTGCGATTGAATGTTCTTGTAAGTTATGTCCTTCACCTGGAATATAACAAGTAACTTCAAGTCCATTAGTTAATTTAACTCTGGCAACTTTTCTTAAAGCTGAGTTTGGTTTTTTAGGTGTAGTAGTATAAACTCTTACACAAACTCCTCTTCTTTGTGGGTTTCCTTGTAATGCTGGTGACTTACTTGTTTCTTCTAAAGTTTGTCTTCCTTTTTTTACTAATTGATTTAGAGTAGGCATTTTACCCTCCTTCCGATTTTTTTATTTTTTTATAATTAAAAATTATATAACTTAAATATTATAGCTTTTATATAAATAAAAGTCAATTATCTTAGTGTATATAGCAGAAAACATTTTATCATATTTTAAAATATTTAGAAAGCATTTTTTAAATTTTTTAATTTAATTTCTAAATTTTCCCATTCTTCCATTGAGATCAAAATCTCATTATCTAATAAGTCTAAGTCTTTTTGGATTCTCAATAGTTCGTCTAAATTATTTTCCTTTCCTGCTAATTCGTATTTATTTTCTAAGACATTTTTTTTGTTTTCTAAAGTTTCGATATTTTTTTCAATATTAAAGGATTTTTTTTCTAAAGAAGAAATTTTGTTTTTTATTTTTTTTTGTTCTTCATAATTATTGCTTTTATTGTTGTTATTTTTAATGGGAGAATTTAACTTTGATTTACAATAATCAGTGTAGTTTCCAGAAAATTTGATAGCACCTTCTTTGTTTATTTCATAAATAGTATTTGTAACATTTTCCAAAAAATATCTATCATGAGAAACTATTAAAAGTGTTCCAGGAAATTCTTCCAAAGCTTCTTCTAGAATTTCTCTTGAATATATGTCAAGATGATTAGTTGGTTCATCAAGTATTAAAAAATTGGATTTTTTTAAGATCAACTTCATTAAAGAAACTCTTGCCTTTTCTCCTCCGCTAAGAGAAGCAATTGTTTTGAAAACATCATCTTCTGGAAAAAGAAAACTACCGGCTAATTTACGTACATCTTCTTCTCCCATAGGATAATTAAACATAAATTCATTAAGAATACTAGCTTTTAAATCAAGATTTTTATGGTTTTGATCATAGTAACCAATAGAAACTTTTTCTCCAATGTTTATATTTCCTGAATCAGAAGATAATTCGCCTATAATTATTTTTAAAAGAGTGGATTTACCTACCCCATTTTTACCAATAATTCCAATTCTTTCTCCTTTAAAAACCTCTAAATTAAGATTATTGAAAAGGTTGGTGTTTCCAAATGATTTAGATAAATTTTTAATATTTAAAACTCTGTCTGCACTAGGTTTTTCAATTTCAAATTTTAATTTCATTTTGCGTGGTTTAATTACAGGATTTTCCATTTTTTCCATACGGTTTAATAGACTTTGACGTCCTCTTGCTTGTTTTGATTTTATTCCAGCTTTATATCTTTGGATATATTCTTCGGTTTGTTTTATTTTTTCTTGTTCTTTATTAAAAGCTTTTAAAGCTCCGCTTAAAAATAATTCTTTTTGAATAACGAAGTCGTCATAATTACCTTTATATGTTTTTAAATGATGATTTTCAATTTCAAATATTTTATCAATGACATTGTTTAAAAAATATCTATCATGTGAAACTACCAATACAGCACGATTATAATCTTTTAAAAATTTTTCCAACCATTCGATAGCTAATAAGTCTAGATGATTAGTGGGCTCATCTAAAATTAAAAGGTCAGGTTCTTCTAAAAGAATTCTACTTAATGCTACTCTAGATTTTTGTCCACCAGACAAAGTTTTTATTTTTTGTTTCCAAAGTTTTTCAGGCAAACTAAGTCCATGTAATATTTGTTTTACCTTGTATTCAATAGCATATCCTTCATTGTGTTCATATCGAGATGTAACGGTAGCTAAAGTTTCCATAATTTCATCGAAATTATTAGGTTCTTCAGATAATTTTAAAGTTAAAGAAGTTATTTCATTATAGTCGTCTAAAATATTTTTAAAAACTAACATTAGCTCGTTAAAGACGGTGTTTTCATTATTTAAGTTGATGTTTTGAGAAAGATAACCTATTTTTAAATTACTTTTTTTAGAAATATTCCCTCTTTGATTATTTTCAGGATTAACATCATTAAGTTCTTCTCCTAATATAATTTTAATAAGAGTAGTTTTTCCAACTCCATTCATACCAATTAAGCCTATTTTATCTTTAGAATCTATAGAGAAAGATAAATCTTTAAATATAGTTTCTCCAGAAAAACTTTTATATAAATTATTAATATTTAATATAGCCATATTTTTTCTCCTAAAATTAATATATATTCGAAGAATATTATAACATATTTTATAAAGATAAAATATGTTTGGTAAAAAATAACTAAGAAAAAAAAGAAAGCTTGGAGGAATTATAGTATAATGTATACTGTAGAAAATAAAAAAGGGGGAATCTTTTGAAAAAAATAATATATATTCTGTTAATGGGAACCTTTCTAGGATGTTCTCAAATAGATAATTTTAAATTAAAAACTAAGAAAGAAAAAGAAGTGGATTATAATTTAGCGATTATAAACACAGGAAAAGGACAAGGCGTTTTAAATGAGGGGATTGGATATTCAAGAGTTTCAACAATTATAAAAAGAGCAGAAGACAGATATGGAAAGAAAAATGTTTTATATCTAGATGTTGGAGGAAATTTTTCCGGAACAAAGCTAGCTAATAAAACTAAAGGGGCATCTAGTGTTACTGTATTTAATGGAATAAAATTAAAAGCTACCACTTTAGGAGAAGAAGATTTTAAATATGGGTTGGATAATTTAGAACAAATCAAAGAGAAATCTAATTTTAAATTAATTGCAACAAATATAAAAAAAATAGACGGTAGCACATTTTTAGATAATTATTTAATTGAGAAAATTGGAAATAATAAAATAGGAATAATTGGATTAGTTTCTCCTAAATTTTATGAAAAATTAGAAGGAAGAGAAATAGAGAAAATATCAATAGAAGAGCCTATAAGTTCAGCTAAAACAACTATAAAATCATTTAAAAAACAAGGTGTTGATTTTATAATAGTATTATCTTCATTGGGAAATGATGAAAAAATCAATAAAGAATGGACAATTAAAAAATTAGCAGAAGAAACTAACGGAATAGACTTAATTATAGACAAAGGAGAAAATAATGATAACAGTTTTAAAATAAAAAATACTTTAATTGTTTCTTCAAGAGAAAAATTAAAATCATTAGGAATTATTCAAATAGATTTAAATGCAAGAAAAACAAATAAAAATAGAATGAATTATAGAGTTTTAAAAGCAGAAGAAATTTATAAAAATGATTTACCAGAATTAAAAATAGAGCAATATTTAGTAAAAAAAGAAGATACATTATATTCCTTAGCTAAAAAATATAAGACAACAGTAGGTGAATTGCTTAAACTTAATCCTGAAATTAAAGATGGACAAACAATAAAAATTAATCAAAAATACTTAGTACCAATTTTAAAAGAAAAATTTGATGAAAGGATTCAAGAAAACAAGAAAAACAAAACTAAACAAATAAAAATAATAGAAGATAGACAGATAAAAAAAATAATAGAAAAAATAAATTAAAAAAGGATAGAAATATGGATTTTTCTTTAAATATAAAACAAGAATTAAAATTAATATTAACTCAAAGTATGAAAATATCATTAAATATTTTAGAAATGTCTTCTTTTGATTTAGAAAAATATATTTTGAAAGAAAGCAAAAAAAATCCCTTTGTAGAAGTTCAGTATACTAATAATTATAGAAAAACTAAAAATTCTGATGGAGCTTCTCCTTTAGATTTTGCACATAAAGAAAAGAATTTAATAGATTTTTTAGAAGAACAGATAGGCTATATTCATTTAAATAATAATCAAAGGTTTTTATATACTTTTATTGTAAATAATTTAGATAATAGAGGATATCTAGGGTTGAATATAAAAGAAATAAAAAGTCTAACAAAATTTTCAACTAAAGAGATAAAAGAAGCATTAAAAAATATTAAAAAATTTGAACCAATAGGAATAGGGGCTTCAAATTTAGAAGAGTGCTTAATTATTCAACTGCATAAAAAAAATATAACTGATTTAAAATTAGAATATATTATAAAAAATTTATTAAAAGAGATAGCTTTAGGAAGACTCGAAGAAATAGGAGAAAAAGTTGAACTTTCTATTCAAGAGGTAGAGGAAAAACTAAAAATAATAAGAACATTAAATCCAATTCCTTCTCGAGGATTTTATATGGGTGATACAATAAGATATATAATTCCAGAGGCAGAGGTGAAAAAAATAGAGGGGAAGTATGCTATCATAATGAATGAGGATAGTGTGCCTAAAGTCAAAATAAATAAAAGTTTAAAACTTGAAAAAGAAAGCTCAAATGATTATTTTAATTCAGCTAATAATTTAATAAAATGTATAAAAAAGAGAAGGGAAACATTAAAAGAAATCTTAGAAATTATTTTAGAAAAACAGTATGATTATTTTTCCGAGGGAAAAACTAAAAAATTTTTGCCAATGAAACTAGTAGCAAAGCAATTAAAAATACATGAATCAACAGTATCAAGGGCCATAAAAAATAAATATATAAAAACAGAAAAAGGGGTTGAAAGGATAAGGGATTTTTTTGTTTTGGATGAACAAAAAGAAAAGGTGGATAGTATTATTGAAAAAATAATATTAAAAGAAGATAGAGAAAAGCCCGTATCAGATCAAGAAATAACAAAAATTTTAAATGAAATGGGAATAAAAATAGCTAGGAGAACGGTTGCTAAATATAGAGAGAACCTAGGAATTAAATCAACTTCAAAAAGGAAAGTGAAAAGAATATGATATTAGGATTAACAGGAGGAATAGCATCTGGAAAATCAACAGTGAGTAATATTTTAAAAAAGTTGGGAATCAAAATTATAGATGCAGATTTAATGGCAAAAAAAATTTCTAATCAAAAATATATAAAAAGAGAAATAGCCTTAAGATTAGATGAAACTTTATTGGATTCTAATTATGAAATTGATAGAGAAAAATTAAAAAAAATAGTTTTTAAAGATAAAAAAAAATTAGAAATATTAAATAGCATCTATCATCCAAGGATAAAAGAAGAATTTAAAAAAATAAAGGAAAATCATAATAAAAATGATATAATAATATTTGATGTTCCGTTATTATTTGAAACAGGGATAAATAAGTATTGTGATCTAGTCATTTTAGTTTGTGTAGATGAGGAAATTCAAATAGAAAGAATTATGAAAAGAGACGGAATAGATAAAAAGTTAGCAATAGAAATTATAAAAAGTCAAATGTCTCAAAAAGAAAAAAAAGATATGGCAGACATTATTATATATAATAATAATACTTTAGATAAATTAAAAAAAGAAACAATGAAAATAATAAAAGATATTATAAGGAGAAAATAAAAGATGAAAATAGTAGCCCCTGCTGGAAACATAGAAAGATTTTATTCAGCTATAAAATCAGGTGCAGATGAAATATATATGGGTTTAAAAGGATTCGGAGCAAGAAGAAATGCTGAAAATTTTACAGTAGAAGAAATAAAAGAAGCAATAGATTATGCTCATGAAAGAGGGAGTAGAATTTTTCTAACTTTAAATACATTAATGAAAAATAATGAGATAGAATTTTTATATACTAACTTTAAAAAGTTATATGAGTATGGATTAGATGCAGTAATAGTTCAAGATTTAGGATATTTCAGATTTTTAAAAGAGAACTTTCCAGATATTGATTATCACGGCAGTACTCAAATGACTATAGCTAATCATGTTGAAGCTAATTATTTAAAAAAAATAGGATTTAAAAGAGTTGTTTTACCAAGAGAAATGTCTTTACAAGAAATACAAGAAATAAAAGCTAAAACAGATATTGAACTAGAAGTTTTTGTATCTGGAGCTTTATGTGTGAGTTGTTCTGGAAATTGTTATATGAGTAGTTTTATTGGTGGAAGAAGCGGAAATAGAGGAATGTGTGCCCAACCTTGCAGAAAAGAATATATAGTTTCTAAAGAAAAAGGATATTTATTAAGTCCAAAAGATCAGTTGATGGGGTTAGAGGAAATAAATGAATTAAAAAAAATTGGAGTCAATTCAATAAAAATAGAAGGAAGAATGAAACAGAGTAATTATATATATGAAGCAGTTACTTATTTTAAAAACTTGTTAAATAATAAAGAAGTTGAAAATAATTTAGATTCTATATTTAATAGAGGATATTCTAAAGGATATTTAGGAAATGACCAAGAGAATATAATAAATAAAAATTATTCATTTAATGCCGGTAAAAAGTTAGGGATAATAAGTGGAAAAGAATTAAGATTAGAAGAGAAAGCTATGCTGGGAGATGGGATAACTTACTATTCTAAAGATTTTAATAATTTAGGTGGAGACTATATAAACAGGATAGAAAAGAAAAATAAAAAGGAAAAATATAAAGAAGCCTCAGTAGGGGATAAAATTATTTTATCAAAGGCACCTAAAGGATCGAAATATGTTTTTAAAAATTTTGACAAGAAAATAAATTCTCAGATTGAAAGTAATTTAAAAAATATCAATAAATTTTTAGGAATAGATTTTAAATTTCAAGGGAAAATAAATAAAAAGCCTATTCTAGAAGCTGTTGTTATTAATAGCTTTGGAGAGAAAATAAGTTCAAAATTATTAGGAGATAAAGTTTTAGAGAAAGCTTCGAAGAAGGAAGCAACAGAAAAAGATATTTCTGAAAAATTAGCAGAAACAGGAGGAACATCATTTGATGTAAAAAATATTAATGTGGAAATAGATAAGGGTATGTTTTTACCGGTGTCTTTATTGAAACAACTTAGAAGAGATGTTCTAAATAAATTAAGAGATAATTTAGTAGAAAGTTATAGAAGAAAAGTTGAAATTAAAAAGAAGTTTGTTGAAGTAGTTAACAAAGATAACTCTAAACATGCAGAAATTTCAGCAATAGTTTCCAATAATTTACAAGAAAAAGTATTAAAAAAATTAGGGATAAAGAGAATATATAAAAGAGGTTATCATGTAGCTAAAGAAAGCAATTTAGAAAATATAGATTTAAATTCTAATTTGGCAAGTAACTTATATCAAGTCTTGGAAAATAAAACCAAAGATATAACTATTAATTGGAATTTAAATATAGGAAATATTTATTCTTTACTAGAATTAGGAAGAATAAAAAATGTAAAAACAGTAATATTATCTCCAGAATTAAGTTATGAACAAATTGAAAATATAGGGCAGGTTCCTGTTAGAAAAGCAATGCTAGGATATAGTAAATTATTAGCTATGTATATAGAGAAGAGATTATTTAAAAATAACGAAATTATTGAAAGTCCTCAAGAGGATAAATTTATTTCAAAAATAAATGATTTAGGAAATAATGAAATATATTTTAATAAAAGCTTAAATGTTCTTAGTCAAGTTAAAAGATTAGGGAAAATAGGAATAGATGAAGTTGTTATTGAGCTTTTAGATGAAACAGAAGAAGAAATAAAATTTCTCATAAATAATATAAATAAAAAGGAAAATGTATATAGTCCTTACAATTATGAAAGGGGAGTATTTTAATGAGAAGAAAAGTAGTGAAAAATTTAGGAACGTGGTTTGGATTAGGAGATTTGCCAAAAGCTCCAGGGACTTTTGGGACTTTAGGAGGGATACCTGTTTATATAGGACTGAATTTAATTAGAAAGTTATTTCCTAACAATTTAGTTTTTAATTCTTTTTATTTTATGTTTTTAATGACTTTTTTTATGGTAGCAGTTTATGTTGCTAATATTTGTGAAAAAGAAATATATCATAAAAAAGATCCTCAAAATGTTGTGATTGATGAAGTTTTGGGGTATTTAACAACACTATTTCTTATAAATCCTGTAGGGTTAAAAGAAAATATAGTTGCCATAATACTTGCATTTATAATTTTCAGATTTTTTGATATTACAAAACTAGGACCAATTAATAAATCTCAAGCTTTAGGAGAGGGAGTCGGAGTTGTAATAGATGATTTTTTAGCAGGTATAATAGGAAACTTTTTATTAGTTTGTATATGGTCAATAATATTTTAAGAAGGGAGAAAAAAGGTGATGGAAGCAACACTCATATTAGTTGGAACTGAATTGTTAAATGGAGCAATGTTAGATACAAATAGCATATATATGACAGAAAAATTAAACTCTTACGGTATTTTAATAAAATATAAAATAATTGTTAAAGATGATATAGAAGAAATAAAATATGCAATAGATATTGCAAAAAAAAGTGGAGATTTAGTAATAATGTCTGGAGGTTTAGGTCCAACTATAGATGATTTAACAAAAAAAGCTGTTGCAGAATATTTAGAAAAAAAATTAATTATAGAAAATGAAGATTTAAAAAAAATAAAAAATAAATTTAAAGAAAAAAGGATTAAGTTTTTAGATGAAAATAAAAAAGAAGCAGAAAAAATAGAAGGAGCAATTTCTTTCGAAAATGAAATAGGAATGGCCTCAGGAATGTATATAGACAATATCGTTTGCTTTCCCGGAGTACCAAGAGAATTATATAATTTATTTCCTAAATTTTTAAAATGGTATTCAGAAAAGCATGAATTAAAAATAGATCAAATTTACACCAGAGATTTATTGACTTATGGAATACCGGAATCATATTTAAATAATAAGTTAAAGCGTTTATTTAAAGAGCCAAGAATAGAATATGAATTTTTAATAAAAGATTATGGAACAATAATAAGATTGCAAAGTAGAATAAGTAATAAAAACGTAGTAGAAAAAATAATTAAAAAGATATATAATGAAGTAGGTGACAAAATTTTTAGTGAGAATAATATGAAATTAGAGGAAGTGATATTAGGAATTTTAAAGAAAAAGAAATTGACGCTTTCAGTTGCAGAGTCATGTACAGGTGGAATGATTTCTTCTAAATTAGTATCGGTCTCAGGGGCTTCGGAAATTTATAAAGAAGGGTTAGTAACATATAGTAATTTATCTAAAAGTGAAAGATTAGGTGTAAATAAAAAAACATTGGAAAACTATGGAGCGGTTAGTTTTGAAGTGGCAACAGAAATGGTAAAAGGGTTAAAGACAGATGTGGGGATAGCTACAACAGGAATAGCAGGACCATCTGGAGGAACAAAAGAAAAACCAGTAGGGTTAGTTTTTATTGGTTTAAGGGTAAAAGAAAGAATAAAAATAATAAAGAAAATATTTAAAGGATCTAGGGAAGAAATAAGGGAAAAAGCTGTGTTATGTAGTTTATTTTACTTAAAGGAATTATTAGATGAAGGAAGTAATTAAGATGACTATAGGGGAAAGAATAAAAAAGCAAAGAAACGAAAAAGGTTTTTCATTAAGAGAATTAGCAAGTAAAGTTGATTTATCTGCAAGTTTTTTATCTCAGATTGAACAAGGAAAAGCATCTCCATCTATTGAAAATTTAAAAAAAATTGCAAACTGTTTAGAAGTAAGAGTAAGCTATTTGATAGAAGAGGAAGATGAAAAAATAGGTTCTTATCATTTGAAGAAAAAAGATAGAAAATATGTTGAAAGTATTGATTCAAAAACGTCAATAGCTTTATTAACATCTTCTAAAATAGAAAAGGATATGGAACCAATTATGTATGAAATAAAACCTGGAGGAGAAAGTGGGAGAGGTTTATTCAATCACAATGGAGAAGAATTCATATATATAGTGGAAGGAAGCTTAGATATATATATAGAAGATCATATTACAACTTTAAATGAAGGAGATAGTTTCTATTTTAAATCAACATTAAATCATAGATTTAAGAATAATGGAAAAAAATTGACAAAAGCTTTATGGGTAGTTACACCACCGACATTTTAAAAATATATGGAGGAAGAAATGAAAATAGAAGTAAAAGTTTTAAATGCTATGAGACTTACAAAGTTATTGATAGCGGCGAGCAGATGGCTTTCAAGACATGCTGACATATTAAATGATTTGAATGTTTATCCTGTTCCTGATGGAGATACAGGAACTAATATGTCAATGACGTTACAAGCTGTTGAAAATGATTTGGTTAGACTTAGCTATGAACCAGAAATGAATGAATTATGTGAAATAGTATCAGAGACAATTCTTTTAGGTGCAAGAGGAAATTCAGGAACAATATTATCTCAAATAATTCAAGGATTTTTGGATGGCTTAAAAGATAAAGAAGCAGTTACTGTAGAAGATGTAATAAAAGCTTTTGAAAAAGCCAAAGAAAAGGCATATAAAGCAGTAAATAATCCAGTTGAAGGAACTATGCTTACAGTTATAAGAAAAGTTTCAGAAGCAGCTAAAATTTATGAAGGGAATAAAGAGGATTTTATTCCTTTTTTAAGCTATTTAAAAAATGTGGCAGCAGATGCAGTAGAAGAAACACCAAATTTATTAGATAAACTAAAAGAAGCGGGAGTAGTAGATGCAGGGGGAAAAGGAATATATTATATTCTAGAAGGATTTGAAAAATCTGTAACTGATCCTCAAATGCTAGAAGATTTAGAAAGAATAATTCAATCTCAATCAAAAAGAAAAGAAATTTTAGATGCGAATGTATCTATTATGGACGAAATAAAATTTAAATATTGTACAGAATTTATAATTGAAAACGGAGATTTTGATTTAGAAGAATATAAAGGAAAAATAACTGATTATGGAGATTCAATGGTTTGCGCCCAGTCTTCTAAAAAAACTAAGACACATATTCATACAAATAATCCAGGATTAGTTTTTGAAGTAGCTTGTAAATTAGGAGATTTATCGCATATAAAAATAGATAATATGTCATTACAACAACATAAAAATAATTTGTTTAAAGATTATGATTTATTTAACAGTAAAAATGATAGTTTTTTAGTAAATAATAAAAATAGTAAACCGTTAGCTTTCTTTGCTATTGCTGATAATAAAGAATTAGGAGAGGAGTTTATTAAAGCTGGAGCTACGGCAGTTTTAATAGGAGGACAAACACAAAATCCAAGTGTAGCTGATATTGAAAAAGTATTGGATAAGATAGAAACAAATACTATTTATCTTTTGCCAAATAATAAAAATATAATTTCAGCAGCAAAAATTGTAGCGGAAAGATCAGATAAAGAAGTAATTGTAGTGGAAACTAAGACAATGTTAGAAGGGTATTATATTGTTGAAAATAAAGAATTAGATTTAGAGAAAGTTACAAATCAACTAATTTATAACAACTCTATAGAAATAACAAAAGCAGTAAGAGACACCAAGGTTGAATTATTAGAGATAAAAAAAGGTGATTATATTGCTTTAGTTAATGGAAAAATAAAACAAAAAGCTAAAAAATTAAGTGAATTAATAGAAATTATAAAAATAAATTATATTTCAGAAGAAACTTTAAAAGTTGTAACAGCTGTAGGAAAGCAAGCGGATAAAAATACAACTTTGGAGTTAGGGAAATTGAAAGAAATTTTGAGATATAAAGAAATGAATATTTTTCAAGAAAATTATTTTTATTACATTTATATAGAAAATAGAGATCCAAATCTTCCAGAAATAGCTATAGTAACTGATTCAACATCAGATTTAAGCAAAGATATGATAAAGGATTTAAAAAACATCGAAATAATTCCATTAAAAGTCAAATTAGATGGAAATAATTATTATAGAGATGGAGTAGATATTTCAAGTGAAGAATTTTGGGGAAAGCTTCTTACAGAAGGACAAGTTCCCAAAACATCTCAACCTTCTCCAGCTGAGTTTAAAGATTTATATGAGAAATTATTAAACAAGGGTTACAAAAAAATTATTTCAATTCATATTTCAGGAAAACTTAGTGGAACTCAGCAAGCAGCAAGAGTAGGAAGAAGTATGCTTAAAAGAGATAAGGATATTGTGATAATAGATTCAAAAACAGTCACATTTGCTTTAGGATTTTTAGTGACAGAAGCAGCAAAAATGTCAAAACAAGGAGTTGCTTTATCTCAAATTATTAAGTGGATAGAAGATAGAAAAGAAGCGATGAAAGTATATTTTGTAGTAAAAGATTTAGAATTATTACAAAAAGGTGGAAGAGTAGGAAAAACTTCAGCAACAATAGGAGGAATTTTAAAAATAAAGCCAATTCTTAAAATGGAAAATGGAGAAATAACTACAGAAACTAAGGCTATAGGAGATAAGGGAGCAATGCTTCATATGGAAAAACTGATCAAATCTAGTAAAAAATCGATTGTTTTGTATACTGGGTGGGGAGGAGAAAGAAATCAATCTTCTAATGCGGATATGCTTAAAAATATAGCGGATAAATATAAAAAAGTTGATTATAGAGGTAGGGTTGAAATAGGAGCGGTTATTGGTTCTCATGTAGGTTCTGTTTATGGAATGGGAATTATGGATAAAATAAGATAAAGAAGGACTCAATTTGAGTCCTTCTATCTTTTAGGAGGCTGGATTGTGAAAGAAAATTTGATTTTATTCGTCGGCATTTTTATATTTTTATGTACTTTTTATTTTATAGTTTCAGAAAAATATCCAAAATCAGTAATGTCTGTAGTGGGTGGAAGTTTAATGGTGTGGGTTGGAATATTAGATGAGAAGAAAGCTTTAAAAACAATAAGTTATAATCTAGAAATATTATTTTTACTTATAGGAATGATGATTATAGTTGAAATAATATCAGAGACAGGCTTATTTCAATGGGTAGCAATAAAAATAGCTCAGCTGGTCAGAGGAAATGCTATGAAAATATTAATTTTTCTTTCTTTAGTAACTGCATTTTTTTCAGCAATGCTAGATAATGTAACAACAATTTTATTGATGGTACCTATAACTATATTTTTGGTGAAAAAATTAAAGCTAGATCCCAAACCCTTTATATTAATTCAAATATTTATGTCAAATATAGGTGGAACAGCCACAATGATAGGAGATCCTCCTAATTTAATAATAGCTAGTTTAGGGGATATAAATTTTAATGAATTTATTATAAATTTAATGCCAATAATAATAATAAATATAATTATTATATTAGGTGTAGCTAGTTTTTTTTTAAGAAAAAAATTAATTGTTTCAAGAGAACTTAAAAATAGTATAATGGAATTAGATGTTTCAAGAGTAATAAAAAATAAGAGATTAATGTTTCAATCGTTAATTGTATTTTCGTTAGTAATAATTGGATTTTTAACTAATTTTTTTACTCACATGGGGTTAGCTATTATAGCTATTTCAGGAGCATTTATTTTAATATTGATAAGTAAAAAAAATCCAGAAGAAATTTTAAAAAAAATAGAGTGGGATATGATATTTTTCTTTGGAGGATTATTTATTTTAGTTCAAGGAGTAGAAGAATTAGGAATAGTTGAAAAATTAGGAGAAAAATTAGTTTTTCTAACAGAGGGTAATTTAAAGTTAACATCTAGTTTAATTTTAATTATGTCAACATTTTTTTCACCTCTGCTAGGGGCGATACCCAGTACATTATCTTTAGGAAAAATTATATTAGAGATATTGCCTAATTACAATGGAGAAACAAGAATTTTATGGTGGGCATTGTCTTTAGGGGCTTGTTTAGGTGGAAACATGACAATTGTTGGAACTGCAGCAAATATGGTGGGTGTTTCGGTAGCTAAAAAGGTTGGAATAGAAATTTCATTTAAGGAATTTTTTGGATATGGAGTAATGATAGTTTTAGAAACAACAGTTATGAGTTTAATTTATTTATATATTAGATATTAAGGAGAGGGATAATATGAAATTTTCGAGTTATTTGGATAAAAATTTAATATTTAACGGAATAAAAGGGAAAACCCAAGAAGAAGTTATAGAAAATATGTTGAAAGAAATGTCCAAAAAAGATTCTAAAATAGCAAAGAAACAAAATGAGATAAGAGAGGCTGTATTAAAAAGAGAAAGAGAAATCTCAACTGCAATAGGGAAAGGGATAGCTATCCCTCATGCAAGAATGTCTAAATTTAATGACTTTGTTGTTGCGATTGGTATATTGGAAGAACCTTTAGATGTTCAGGTCGAAGGATTAAATGAAAAAGACGAAGTTAAAGTCGTCTTTTTAATAGTTTGTGATATATTAAAAAATAAAAATATATTAAAAATAATGAGTACAATTACAAAATTAGTTATGAAATATCCTGAAATTATGGAAAAAATAAAAAATTCAAAAAATTCAGAAGAAATTTTTGATTTAATTGATAGTGCGAAACTAGAAATAGGTAAAAAAATAATAGCGGATGATGTATTGAGCCCAAATATAGATCCAGTAACTCCTGACATGACTTTAGAATATGTGGCTAAAAGACTAATTGTAGAAAAAATAGCAGGAATTCCTGTAGTTGATGAAAATAGAAATTTTTTGGGAGAAATAACTGAAAAAGAATTAATAGAATTTGGAATGCCTAAATATTATTCAGTTATGTCTGATTTGAATTTTTTAACAGTGGGAGAACCCTTTGAAGAATATTTGATTAATGAAAAGACAGCATTGATAGAAAATATATATAGAGAAAAAAGTAGTTTATGCGTAATAGATAGAAAAGCTCCTATTATGGAAATTTGTTTTATTATGATAAATAAAGGAATAACAAGGATATATGTAGTTGAAGATGGAAAGTATTGTGGAGTGATTAGAAGATACGATATAATAAAGAAAATTTTACATATATAAATAATAAATAGAAATTTTAGGAGGAAAGATGTTTTATTTAATAGCTGGGATGATTATTTTTATAGGGACATTTTATTTTATAATAACAGAAAAAATACCATCTGCATGGGCAACTATGCTAGGGGGATTATTAATGTCTTTGATTGGAATAATGAATGAGGAAGAAGCTTTAAAATCAGTTGGGGAAAGATTGGAAATATTATTTTTATTGATAGGAATGATGATAGTTGTTCATATTATTTCAGAAACAGGAGTTTTCCAATGGTTTGCAATAAAAGTAGCTCAGTTAGCTAAAGGTGAACCATTTAAATTAATATTAATGTTATCTATAGTGACAGCTATATGTTCTGCGTTTTTAGATAATGTAACAACAATATTATTAATGGCTCCAGTATCAATTCTTTTAGCAAATGAATTAAGGTTAGATCCTTTTCCTTTCGTGATGACAGAAATAATGGCAGCGAATATAGGAGGAGCAGCAACCTTGATAGGAGATCCAACTCAATTAATTATAGGACATGAAGGAAGAATAGGATTTAATGAATTTTTAATAAATACTTCTCCCATGGCTATAATAGCTATGGTGATATTACTTTTAAATGTTTATTTTTTTTATTGTAAAAAAATGGAAGTTTCAAGAGAATTAAAAGCAAGAATAATGGAATTAGATCCTAGTCGTTCTTTAAAAGACAAAAAAGTTTTAAGGATAGCATTGGTAATATTTTTATTGATTATAACAGGTTTTATTTTGAATAATTTTGTAAATAAAGGGTTAGCTATAATATCTCTTTCAGGAGCAATAATTTTAGTTGTTTTAACTAAAAAAGAACCGAAAGAAGTTTTGGAAAACGTAGAGTGGGAAACTTTATTTTTCTTTATAGGCTTATTTATGATGGTTACAGGAATTGAATATCTGCATGTAATTGGATTTATAGGAGAAAAAATAGTGAAAATAACAGAAGGAAAATTTAATTTAGCTTTAATCTTAATCACTTGGGTTTCTGCAGGGTTTACATCTATAATAGGAAATGTAGCCAATGCAGCGACAGTTTCTAAGATTATAGCAGTTATGGAACCAGCTTTTAGAAATGAGATCCATATAAAAGCTCTTTGGTGGGCGCTATCTTTTGGTTCTTGTTTAGGAGGAAATTTAACTATTTTAGGCTCAGCGACTAATGTTGTTGCTGTTGGAGCGGCTAAAAAGGCTAGTTGTAAAATAGATTTTGTAAAGTTTTTTAAGTTTGGAGCAGTTATATCTATACAAACGTTGATTGTAGCAACTATTTATTTATTAATTAGATATTAATTTAGGAGAAAAAATGAATATATATAGATTTAAAGAGATAAATTCAACCAACACTTTTTTAAAAGAGTTAGATGAAAAAGAAAGTTATGATATTGCTATAGCAGAAAAGCAAACTTTAGGGAGAGGAAGGAGAGGGAATAAATGGTCTTCTGAAAAAGGAGGGGCATATTTTAGTTTTTTGTTGGAAGAAGAGAGAGGTATTTCTTCTGAAAAATATATAAAATTACCATTAGTTGTTGGTTATTCTCTTTTAAGAACCTTTGAAAAAATGGAATGTTTAGATTTTAAATTTAAATGGACAAATGATATTTATGTAAATGATAAAAAATTAAGTGGAATACTCGTTGAGAAAAAAGCAAATTTTTATATTATTGGTATAGGAATTAACTTAAATAATGAAATAGGAAAAGAATTCAAAGAGAAAGGAATATCTTTGAAAGATATTAATAAAAAACATTACAATAAAGAAGAGGTTATTTTTAAAGTCATTGATGACTTTAAAAATAATTTAAGATATTATTTGAACGGGAACTGGAAAGAGATATTAGACTATTTAAATTCTAGAAATTATCTTCTAGGAAAAAAGATAATTATAGATTTAAGAAATAAAAAGGAAGAAGGAATAGGTCAAGAAATTGATGAAAGCGGAGAATTTTTAGTTGAAATAAAAGGAGAAATAAAAAGCTTTTCCATAGGAGAAATTCATATTAAAAGGAGATAATTATGAAGGGAATAAAATTAGTTTTGTTATTAGTTGCGTTTTCTTTGAGACTGTGTGCAGAGACTAGTCAAGATTTAAAAATTGATTTAAATATAATGACGCCATTGACAGTTTGGGAACAATCTCCAATGAATTTTGGGAAATTAATGATAGGAAGTCAAGGACCTTTTTTAGCAAAGACGGTTTTAAAAGCAAAAGGAGAAAAGAATAGACACTTTAAAGTAAACGTTCCCAGAATAGTTGTTTTGAGAAATATAGAAGGGTATTCTTCTATTAATTTAACTATAGATAGAAATGCAGGAGAAGGAATTTTAGGCGAAGAGATAAATGGAAACATAGGCAGTAGATCTATGACCTTTGAAGGGCGGATAGATGTTCTTGCGAACGAACCAGGAATATATAAAACAACAGTTCCAGTAAAGATTATTTACGATTAAAAGTAATAAAAAAACTTTGTTTATACAAGGTTTTTTTTATTTTAAAGAAAGTGACATCTGGCTCAAAGTATGTTAAAATATAAAGTATGATATACGCTTATTGTTAAGAAAACAAGGAGAAAGAGATGAATAAAATAAAGATAAATACAGAGTTTATAAAATTAGATCAATTTTTAAAATGGATTGGAATTGCAGAAAATGGAGTAATGGCTAAAGAAATAATTTTATCGGGAGAAGTGAAGGTAAACGAAGAAGAAGAAAGAAGAAGAGGTAAAAAATTATATCCAGGAGATGTTATTTTTGTTTTTGGGAAAGAATATACTGTAGAGTAAATGATTTTATAGAGGTGAAGTTTTGAAAATTTTAGAAATAAGTTATATTAATTTTAGAAATTTAAAAGATAAGAGTATAAAGCTATCACCAGGAATAAATTTATTTATAGGAAAAAATGGTCAAGGGAAAACTTCTGTAGTAGAAGCTATATATTTTAATGCTACGGGAAAAAGTTTTAGAACTTCAAAATATGATGAAATCATAAGTTATAATAAAACAAAAACAGGTTGTCATATGAAGTTTATGGATAAGTTAAGTAATAAAAGCCTAGCAATAAAGTTTGATTCGCAAAAAAAAGAATATATTTTTAATAAAAAAAAGATAGCTTATGAAGAATATTATGGAAAAGTCAATATAGTTTCTTTTATTCCTGAGGATATAGAACTTATAATGGGGGCTCCTTCTATTAGAAGACGTTTTTTTAATAGTGAAATTTCTCAAAGTAACGAGGATTATTTTTATAACATAAGAAAATATAAAAAATTATTAAAAATAAGGAATAGGTATTTAAAAGATAAAGATGTGAAAAACGAGATGTATAGAATATATGAAGAAGAATTTATAAAGTATGGTTCTTTAATTGTGAAAAAAAGGATTGAATATGTTAAAAATATATCAATTTTATTAAATTTAAATTATAGAAAACTTTTTGACAATGAAAAAGAATTATGTTTAAAATATTCTTGCTTTTTAGGAAAAGTAAAAAGAATAGAATTAAGTGAAATACAAAAAAAGTTTAGAGAAAGTATAGTTAAAAATTATAAAAAAGAGATAAAATATGGTTATTCTTTTGTGGGACCTCAAAAGGATGATTTTATATTTTTTTTAAATGAGAAAGAAGCAAAATCATTTTCATCTCAAGGAGAAAAAAAATCAATAGTTTTTTCTTTGAAATTGGCAGAATTAGATATGATACTAAAAGAGAAAAGAGAAAATCCTATTTTTATTATAGATGATTTATCTTCATATTTTGATAAAACAAGAAAAGATAATATTATAAAATTTTTAGTAAAACGAAATATACAAGTTATGATTACTTCAACAGAAAATTTTAAAATAAATTCAAAAAATTTCAATGTATTTGAAGGAGAACTTTGTTATGAAAATAATTAGTGTTGAAGAAATGATAAGTAAAGGAATAAAAAAAAGTAAAACATTAAGAGAGGCTTTAATAAAAGCTTATTGGAAAGATATTGTTGATAAAATGGAAGTGAAGTCAGAAGTTATAAAAATTAAAGATGAAATATTAATTGTTAAGGTTGAAGGATCGGCTAATTTACATTTTATGACAATGAAAAAAAATATTTACTTAGAAAATATAGAGAAATTACTAAAAGGCAAATATATAAAAAAAATAAATTATAAACTTGGAAAAGTTAATTTACAAAACAAATTACAAAATAAATTAGAAGAAATAAAAGAGGCTGAAAGAATAAAAGATGTAGATTATAGCATTTATTCATTAGAAGAAAGAATAGAATTATTAGCACAAGCATCTAAAAAAAGAGAAAAATATTTGTTGCAAAATGGTTATAGTAAATGTATTCAATGTGATAATTTATTTTTAGGAAACAACCTTAAATGCCCAAAATGTAGGGGGATAGAGGATAAAACAGTTGTGAATAAATATTAAATGGAGGGAAGATAAATAATGAGCAATTATCAGGCAGAAAATATTACAGTCCTAGAAGGATTGGAAGCAGTAAGAAAAAGACCTGGGATGTATATAGGTACAACTTCAGAGAGAGGACTTCATCACTTAGTTTGGGAGATTATAGACAATTCAATTGATGAAGCTTTAGCTGGATTTTGTAATAAAATAATAGTAAATATTCTTCCTAACAACATTATTGAGGTTATTGACAATGGAAGAGGAATTCCGACAGGACTACATCCTAAATATGGAAAATCAGCATTAGAAATAGTTTTAACAGTTTTACATGCTGGAGGAAAATTTGAGAATGATAACTATAAAGTTTCAGGAGGACTTCATGGAGTTGGTGTATCAGTTGTTAATGCTCTTTCTGAATGGTTAGAAGTTGAAGTTAAAAGAGAAGGTAAAATTTGGTATCAAAGATACGACAGAGGAATACCTGAAGAAGATGTAAAATCAATAGGGGAAACGAATGAAACAGGTACTAAAGTAACATTTAAAGCAGATGGGGATATATTCGAAACTTTAGTCTATAGTTATGAAACATTAGAAACAAGATTTAAAGAATTGGCTTATTTAAATAAAGGACTTGCAATAGAATTAAATGATCAAAGAAAAGAACCTATGAAAACTTCAGATTTAATATTTGAAGGGGGAATAATAGATTATATAAAAGAAATAGAAAATGATTCTATTAAACTTATAAAAGAACCAGTTTACATGTCAGGAGAAGCTGAAAATATTATAGTAGAAGCTGTAATACTTTATAATACAAATCAAAGAGAAAAAATATATTCTTTTGTTAATAATATTCATACTCATGAGGGAGGAACTCATGTGAGCGGATTAAAAACAGCTTTAACTAGAATTATAAATGATGTAGGAAAGTCTCAAGGGTTTATAAAAGAAAGAGATGGAAAACTTCAAGGAACAGATATAAGAGAGGGGTTAACTGCAATTATTTCTATAAAAATAGCTCAGCCTCAATTTGAAGGACAAACAAAAACAAAATTAGGAAATTCTGAAGTAACAGGAATAGTTTCTAATATTGTAGGTACACATTTAAGAATGTTTTTAGAAGATAATCCAGGAGATACTAAAATAATAGTTGAGAAAGTTTTAAATTCAAAGAGAGCAAGGGAAGCAGCACAGAAAGCAAGAGAATTAGTTTTAAGAAAATCGGCTTTAGAAGTAGGTTCTTTACCAGGTAAATTATCAGATTGTTCATCTAAGAATCCAGATGAATGTGAAGTTTATATAGTCGAAGGAGATTCGGCAGGAGGATCAGCTAAACAAGGTAGAGATAGACGTTTTCAAGCCATATTGCCATTAAGAGGAAAGATTTTAAATGTTGAGAAAGCAGGATTACATAGAGCGTTGGAAAACACAGAAGTAAGAGCTATGATTACTGCTTTTGGAGCAGGTTTTGGAGAAAATTTTGATTTAGAAAAATTAAGATATGGGAAAATAGTAATTATGACAGATGCTGATGTTGATGGAGCACATATAAGAACTTTATTATTGACATTTTTCTATAGATATATGGTAGAACTTTTACATAATGGAAATATATATATAGCACAACCACCATTATATAAAATATCAGTAGGAAAATCTGTTTCATATGTTTATAGTGATAAACAATTAAAAGAAGCTCAAACAAAGCTAGAAAATGAAGGTAAAAGATATACATTACAAAGATATAAAGGTTTAGGAGAAATGAATCCAGAACAATTATGGGAAACTACTATGGATCCAGATGCAAGAACTTTTTATCAAGTTCAAGTTGATGATGCTATTGAAGCGGATACAATTTTTGATAAATTGATGGGAGATAAAGTTGAACCGAGAAGAAAATTTATAGAAGAACATGCAGAATTTGTTAAGAATTTGGATATTTAGTAATTGTATGTGGAGAGGAGAAAAATATAATGTCTAACATAATAAATAGATATGTCGAAGAAGAAATGAAGGAATCATATTTAGATTATTCGATGAGTGTAATAGTTAGTAGAGCTTTACCTGATGTCAGAGATGGGATGAAACCAGTTCATAGAAGAATTTTATTTGCCATGAACGAAATGGGAATGACTTATGAAAAAGCTTATAAAAAATCAGCAAGAATCGTTGGGGAAGTACTAGGTAAGTATCATCCTCATGGAGATAGTGCGGTTTATGGAACAATGGTTAGAATGGCTCAAAGTTTTAACTATAGATACGAATTAATTAATGGACATGGAAATTTTGGATCAATTGATGGTGATTCAGCAGCTGCAATGAGATATACAGAAGCTAAAATGTCTAAAATAACTAGTGAATTATTAGAAGATATCGATAAAAATACAGTTGATTATAGAAAAAACTTTGATGATTCCTTAGATGAGCCGGTAGTTTTACCAGCAAAATTACCAAATTTATTATTAAATGGAGCTACAGGAATAGCAGTCGGAATGGCGACTAATATTCCTCCTCATAATTTAGGAGAATTGATTGATGGGATATTGGCTCTAATAGAGAACAGGGAAATAACCTCTTTAGAGTTGATGGACTATATTCCTGGGCCAGATTTTCCAACAGGAGCAATAATTAATGGGAAAAAAGGTATTGTAGATGCATATACGACAGGTAGAGGAAGAGTTAGAGTAAGAGGAAGAGTAGAGATAGAAGAAGGAACAGGAAAATCTCCAAAAGCGTCAATAATTATTAAAGAAATTCCTTTTCAAGTAAATAAATCAAATCTTATTGAAAAAATAGCTAGATTAGTTAGAGAAAAAAAGATATTAGGAATAGCTGACTTAAGAGATGAATCTGATAGAGATGGAATAAGAATAGTTATAGAATTAAAAAGAAATGAAGAACCAGAAATAGTATTAAATAAATTATATAAATATACAGAACTTCAAAATACATTTGGAGTTATTATGCTGGCGTTAGTAAATAATGTTCCTAGAGTGTTAACTTTAAAAGAGGTTCTAAGTGAATATTTAAAACACAGATTTGAAGTTATTACAAGAAGAGTAAAATTTAATTTAGAAAAAGCAGAAAAAAGAGATCATATATTACAAGGATTTAGAATTGCTCTAGAAAATATAGATAGAATAATAGAACTTATTAGAGCTTCTGCAGATGGAAGCAGTGCTAAAGAATTATTAATAGAAAAATATGCTTTTTCAGAAATACAAGCAAAAGCTATTATGGATATGAAACTTCAAAGATTGACTGGTTTAGAAAGAGAAAAAATAGAAAATGAATTTATAGAACTAGAAAAGAAAATAAAAGAATATAAATTAATATTATCTGATGATGACAAAATATATGAAATTATAAGAGAAGAGTTAGAAGAATTAAAAGAAAAATATAATGATGAGAGAAGAACAACTATTCAAGACGAAAAATCAGAAATTAATATAGAAGATTTAATTAAGGATGAGAAAGTATTGATAACCATTACAAATAGAGGATATGTTAAGAGAATAGGATTAAATACATATAAATCTCAAAAACGTGGGGGAAAAGGAGTTTCAACTCAAAACACAGTTGAAGACGACTTTGTTCAAGATATGGATATCATGTCGAACTTGGATTCTATGATGTTGTTTACAGATAAGGGAAGAGTATTTAATATCAAGGCTTATGAAATTCCGGAAACTTCAAGACAATCAAGAGGAAAGTTAATAGAAAATATTATTAAACTTCAAGAAGATGAGAAAGTTAGATTTACAATCAAAATAAAAGAATTTACAGATAAACAAGAAATTATATTTGTTACTAAAGATGGAACTGTTAAGAAGACAAATTTAATGGAATTTAAGAATATAAATAGTTCTGGAATAATTGCAGTAAAATTAAGAGAAGAAGATGACTTAATTTATGTTGGCGTTGTTACTGATTTAGAAGATCAATTATTTATTGCAACTAAAAAAGGTTATGCAATAAGAGTTTCTACAGGTGAAATCAGAAGTTTAAAAAGAAATACAACTGGGGTTAAGGGAATTACGTTAAGAGAAGAAGATCACGTTGTATCTGCTTTATTAATAAAAGATATCGAAGAAGAAAATATTTTAACAGTTACAGAAAATGGATACGGGAAAAGAACAAGAATTAATGAATATCCTCTTCAAGGAAGAGCGGGAAAAGGAGTTATTAATTTAAAATGTAATGAAAAGACAGGAAATATAGTAGAAGTTAAGCCAGTAAGGATGGAAGAAGAATTAATGGCGATAACATCGATGGGAGTTGTTTTAAGAACTCCAGTAGATTCAGTTTCTATTTATGGAAGAACAGCAATGGGAGTTAAAATAATTAGGACTTCTGAAGATGAAAAATTAGTTGCTATAGCAAAAGTTAAGAATGAAAAAGATGAAGAAAAAATGTTACAAGAAGAAGAAATGGAAGGTAAAGAAATTAAAAAAGTTTCACAAGAAGAAAAAGATTTAAAAAAATCTGAGGATTTGTTTAAAGTTTTTGATAATGAAGAAGATGAAAACTAATTACTAATGAAGCTACATATGGAGGGGATTTTATGAATAAGAATGTTCTTTTGGTATTAGGAAATGGTTATAATAGGGAAAATCTTATTAAAAGTGCGCTATATTTAAGAGATAACTTAGGGGTTGAAATAAGACCGATTCATGTGAGGGATGTTAGAAAAAAAGAATTTTTGCCCAATGCTATTGATGGAATAATGTTAGAACCAATGATAGCAGGGGTAAACAAAGAATGGACAGAATATGAGGATAAAGAAATTTTAAAAATTCAAGATTTGTTAAAAAAAAATAGAATTGAAAAAGATTTAGAAATAAAATATGGAATAACTCCTGAAATAGTTATACAGGAACTAAAAAAATCAGATATGCTTCTTATAGAAAAAGAAGAAAAATTTACAGAAGATTTAATAGTTTTAATGAAAAGATTTTTCAAACCAATTATAGTTGTTAGGGATAAACCTTTAAAACTAGATAAAATATCTATAGCTAATGATGATGGAACTAAAGTTAATAAAAGTTTTCAAAGATTTTCAAATATATTTGATATAAAGGAAGTAAGGTCTTTAAAGTTGAAGGAAACTTCTTCTGATGAAGAAGAAAATTATTTAGAAACATTTATTCTAAACAAGGGATTAAAACTAACTTCTAAACAATTTGAAAAAGAGAATATAGAAGAATTTATAAAAGAATGTAACAAAGCGGATATATTAGTAATGGGAAACTTAAGTAATTCTTATTTGTTTGAAAAGATTACTAAAAAAATAGGAATAAAAATTATGGAATCAGTAGAAACTACTTTATTTATAGCTTAAAGGATAGAATAATTATGAAAATATTAGTTATGTCAGACAGTCATGGAAATTTTCAAAATTTTTATAATGCTTGTATTAAAGAATCTCCGGAAATTGTACTTTTTTTAGGAGATTTAACAAAAGATGCTTATGAAATAGAAAGTATATTTCAAGATATCAAGTTCTATATAGTTAGAGGAAATTGTGATTATGATGATTTTAAGTCTGATGATGAAAAAAATATTGAAATAAAAGGAGTTAAAATATTTTTAACTCATGGGCATATATATCAAGTTAAAAGAAATTATAAATCAATATCTGCTAAGCTAAAATATGCAGATATTGTTCTTTTTGGACATACTCATGCTAAATATCTAGAACGATTAGAAAATAAAATATTGTTTAATCCAGGAGCTCTTATTTTAGGGGAATATGGATTAATTGAAATAGAAAATAATAAACAAATAAAAATTAAACATAAAAATTTAGGTTAGTCTTATGTGGGAGGAAAGAATGAAAGAAAAGTTATCTTTGCTTAGTAAACAAGCAAAAGAAGAAATTTTTAATTTGAAAGAGCTTCAGGAATTAGAAAATTTTAGAGTTAAATATTTAGGTAAAAAAGGACAGTTAACAGAAATTTCTAAAGGAATGAAGAATTTAACAAAGGAAGAGAAACCAGTTATAGGTCAAGCTTTAAATATAGTAAGACAAGAAATAACAACTTTAATTGAAACTAAAAAAGTTGAAATTATGGAAATGCTAACAGAAAAAAAATTAAAAGAAGAGGTAATAGATATAACTTTATCTGGTAAAAAAGTTGAAGCAGGAAGTATTCATCCTTTAACAGAAACAGCTAATTTTTTAAAAAAAATATCTATGGAAATGGGATTCGATGTTGCAGATGGACCAGAAGTTGAATTGGTTTCATATAATTTTGATGCTTTAAATATTCCAAAAACGCATCCATCAAGAGATTTAACAGATACTTTTTATATATCTAAAGATGTTGTTTTAAGAACTCAAACATCTCCAGTTCAGATAAGATATATGTTAGAAAAAAAGCCACCTTTTAGAATGGTTTGTGTTGGGAAAGTATATAGACCAGATTATGATGTTTCTCACACTCCAATGTTTCATCAAATGGAGGGACTAATGGTGGGAAAAGATATTTCTTTTGCTAACTTAAAAGCAATCTTAACAGAATTTGTAAATAAAGTTTTCGGAGAAACAAAAGTTAGGTTTAGACCTCATTTTTTTCCGTTTACAGAGCCAAGCGCAGAAATGGATGTAGAATGTGTTATTTGTAAAGGAAAAGGATGTAGAGTTTGTAAAGGTAGTGGTTGGCTAGAAATTATGGGCTGTGGGATGGTAGACCCTTCAGTATTAGAAGGAGTTGGATATAATCCAGAAGAAGTTTCAGGGTTTGCATTTGGAATGGGTATAGAAAGAATAACTATGCTTAGACATGGAATAGATGATTTAAGAGCATTCTTTGAAAATGATATGAGATTTTTAAAACAATTTAAGTAGGAGAGTGGATAGGTAATGTTAATTTCGTTAGAATGGCTTAAACAATATGTAGATATAAAAGAAAATATAAATGAGTTAGAAAATGCTTTAACGATGATAGGTCAAGAAGTGGAAGCGATAAATATACAAGGTGAAGATTTGGATAATGTTGTGATAGGCCACATAGTTGAATATGGTAGGCATCCTGAAGCAGATAAATTATCTTTATTAAAAGTTGATGTTGGAGAGGAAGAAAATCTTCAAATAATTTGTGGAGCTTCTAATCATAAATTAGGAGATAAAGTTGTAATTGCAAAAATTGGTGCAGTTTTACCAGGAAATTTTAAAATAAAGAAAAGTAAAATAAGAGGAATAGAATCACAAGGAATGTGTTGTTCAGATGAAGAGCTGGGCTTAGGAAAAGACTCTTCAGGAATAATAATATTACCAGAGAATGCTCCAATAGGTGAGGAATATAGACAATATGCGGGATTAAATGATGTTGTTTTTGAATTAGAAATAACTCCAAATAGACCAGATTGCTTATCTCATATAGGAATAGCAAGAGAGATAGCAGCTTATTATGGAAGAAAAGTAAAGTATCCTCATGCAGAAGTATTTGAATCTTTAGATGATATTGAAAATAATATAAAGATTGATATAGAAGATAAAGAAAGATGTAAAAGGTATGCAGGAAGAGTAATTAGAGGAATTAAGGTAAAAGAATCTCCAGAGTGGTTAAAGAAAAGAATAACTTCAATGGGATTAAATCCAGTTAATAATATAGTAGATATTACAAATTTTGTAATGTTTGAATATAACCAACCAATACATACTTATGATTTAAGTAAGTTAGAGGGGAATAATATAATAGTAAGAAAAGGTAAAGAAGGAGAAAAATTAGTAACTTTAATGGATCAGGAAGTTGAATTAAATGGAGAATTAGTTATAGCTGATGCTCAAAAGCCAATTGGTTTAGCAGGAGTTATAGGAGGAGCTAATACTTGTATAAAGGAAGAGACTACAGATTTATTTTTAGAAGTAGCTTATTTTGAACCAGATGATATTAGAAAAAATTCTAAAAAATTAGGAATATTTACGGATGCTTCGTATAGATTTGAAAGAGGCTTAGATATTGATAATATAGAAGAAGTTTTAGAAAGAGCAACATATTTAATTGAAGAGCTTGCAGGAGCAAAAATTATAGGAAAAGCAAAAGATTGTTATTTAGAAAAGGCAACAAGAAAAGAAATTCCTTTAGACATGAATAAATTGAAGAAGTTTATGGGGAAAGAGATAGAAGCTCAAGACGGAATTAAAATTTTAACAAACTTAGGTTTAGAAGTTAAAACTTCTTTAGGGGAAGGTGCGGTAGTAGTTGTTCCTCCTTTATATAGACAAGATTTATCGAGACCTGCAGATTTATATGAAGAAGTTATACGTATGTATGGATTTGAAAATATTGAAAATAAAATGCCAATAGAAGATATAACTGCAGGTAAGAAAGATCAAACAATTTCTTTAATGGATGAAACTAAAGAAATGTTGGCTAAAATAGGATTACAAGAAGTTATAAACTATAGTTTTATTCCAAAGGAAGTTAATAATATTTTTGAAATAAATAAAAATGAATTAATGATATTAAATCCAATAGTTGAAACAATGTCTATGATGAGACCATTTTTAGCTTATAGTATTTTATCTAATATAAAAGAAAATTTAAATAGGAATCAAAATTCAATAAAAATATTTGAAGTATCTAAAGTTTTTGAAAAGACAGAAGATCTATTGGCTAAAGAAGAAGTTCACATGGCCATTGGAATTTCAGGAAGAGAAGAAAGAGATCTTTGGAATTCAAAACCAGAATCATACGACTTCTATACATTAAAAGGATATGTAGAAGAGTTTATGAAACAAGTTGGAGTTAAGAATTATAAAGTTGAAAGGACGGATAATAAAAATTATCATCCTGGAAGAGCTGCAGATATTAAAATAGGAAAAGTTTTAGTAGGAACTTTTGGAGAGATACATCCAAAAGTATCTGAAAAATTAGAAATAGAAAGAGAAAGAGCTTATATTGCTGAAATTAATTTATCTTTATTAGAAAGATATATGAAAAAGAAAAGTAAATATGAAAAAGTAGTTAAATATCCGGAAGTAAGTAGAGATTTAGCAATTGTTTTAGAGGAAAATATATTAGTAGGAGAAATGATAACAGCGATTGAAAAAAGTTCATCTTATATAGAAAGTGTTAATCTATTCGACATTTATAAAGGCGAACATATAGAAAAAGGGAAGAAATCAGTTGCTATAGGAATAATATTAAGAAAAAAAGAAGGAACTTTATCAGAAGAAGAAATATTAAAAGTTCAAGAGAAAGTTTTATCGTTAATTGAGAAAAAATTTAAAGGAGAGATAAGAAAATAAATAAAAAGTAAGGAGGGGTAAAATGGATTCGTTAAAAGAGTTATTCAAAATTGGAAATGGACCTTCTAGTTCGCATACTATGGGACCAGAAAGAGCTGCAAGAAAATTTAAAAAAGAGGTTAGTAATGCAGAAAAATACAAGGTGGAGCTCTACGGTTCATTAGCCCTTACTGGAAAAGGACATTTAACAGACTGGATAGTTGAGAAAACTTTAGGTAAAGAAAAAACTGAGATTATTTGGAAGCCTGAATTTATTCATCCTTTTCATCCTAATGCAATGAAATTTTTTGCGTATGATAAAAATGGGGATGAAATAAAAAATTGGTTAGTTTTTTCAGTTGGTGGAGGAACTATTATAGAAGAAGGACAAGAAAGAAATTCAAGGTCAACTGTTTATCCTTTAAAAAAAATGGATGATATATTAGAGTGGTGTGAATCTAATAAAAAGGAATTGTGGGAATATGTGTTCCAATATGAAGATAAAAATATAAAATTATTTCTATTAGATATATGGCAAGCAATGAAAGAAGCTGTAGAAAGAGGAATAATTAAAGAAGGAGTTCTTCCTGGAAGTATCGGGTTAAAGAGAAGAGCAGCAGTATTTTATAAAAAAGCCAGAACAGAAGGGAAAGTAAGAGCTTTTAGAGGAAAACTATTTGCTCATACTTTAGCTGTTTCAGAAGAAAATGCTGCAGGAGGAAGAGTTGTAACAGCTCCTACTTGTGGAGCGGCAGGAGTTATTCCAGGTACTTTATATACTTTAGTAGGAACTTTTGAATTATCTGATGATGAAATAGTAAAAGCGTTAGCTATAGCGGGTCTTATAGGAAATATAGTTAAAGAAAATGCTAGTATATCTGGAGCTGAAGCAGGATGTCAAGCTGAAGTAGGAACAGCATGTGCTATGGCAGCAGGAATGGCAACCTTTATAATGGGAGGAACAAAAGAACAAATAGAGTATGCTTCAGAGATGGCTTTGGAGCATAGTTTAGGATTAACTTGCGATCCTGTTGGAGGTTATGTGCAAATTCCATGTATAGAAAGAAATGCATCAGCAGCAGCCAGAGCTTTAGATACAGCTAATTATGCTATATATACCGATGGAATTCATTCTGTTTCTTTTGATGATGTGGTAATTACAATGAAAGAAACAGGAAAAGATATGAAAAAAGAATATAGGGAAACTTCATTGGGAGGATTAGCAAAATATTATTGTCCTCATTGTTAAAGAAGCTAGGAGAAAGAAATGAAATTAATAATTGGATTGGGAAATCCAGGTAAAAAGTATGAAAAGACAAGGCATAATATAGGTTTTATGGTGGTTGATGAAATTTCTAGAAAATTAAATCTTAATAATTTCAAAGAGAAATTTAAAGGATTATTAATAGAAACTAGTTATAATAATGAAAAATTATTTTTATTAAAACCACAAACGTATATGAACTTAAGTGGGGAATCGATAGTTGAACTTGTTAATTTTTATAAGTTGGATATTGAAAAAGATGTGATAGTAATTTATGATGATATGTCTATGGATTTTGGAAAAATAAGAATAAGAGAAAAAGGTAGTGCTGGTGGACATAACGGAATAAAATCAATTATATCTTTTTTAGGAGATAAATTTACAAGAATTAAAGTCGGTATAGGTGGAGCAAAAACTGATGATAAGATTATAGAACATGTAATAGGTCGGTTTTCAATAGAAGAAGAAAAAGACTTGGGAATTATAATTGAAAATGTTTCTGAAATGACTTTATTGTTAGCAAAAGGTGAAAAAAAAGATAAAGTATTGCAGAAAACTAACAAAAAGTGATTAAATAATACTCAAAATGCTCAAAAAAATATTGTTAAAAAATTATAAGTGTGGTAAACTCTAGAGGGGATTATTTATTATATTAATTAATAAATTTTATATAAGTTTAAGGAAGGAGATTTGTATGAAGTTTTTTGGATTCAAGGGTGGAGTACATCCGCCTGATAACAAAGCTCAAACGGCAAAATTAGTAACTGAGGATATGGTGTCACCTAAAATGGTATACGTACCAATGCAGCAGCATATAGGAGCTCCATTAGATCCAATAGTGAAAATTGGAGAAAGAGTTTTAAAAGGTCAGAAAATAGCTGACTCGAAGGCATTTATGTCTACAACTATTCATGCACCAGTTAGTGGAGTTGTAAAAAAAATCGAAAAGCGTGTTTTTCCTTTAATGGGACAGGCTAATACTGTTGTAATTGAAAACGATGGTAAAGATGAATGGTGTGAACTTGAGAAAATTGAAAATTGGAAAGAGGCATCAACTGAAGAATTATTAAAGCTTATTAGAGAAAAAGGAATTGTTGGTATTGGTGGAGCTAGTTTTCCAACTCATATTAAGCTAAACCCACCAAAAGATTGTAAGATTGATACATTATTATTAAATGGAGCTGAATGTGAGCCTTATTTAAATTCAGACAACAGACTTATGTTGGAAGATCCAAAGGCAATAGTAGAAGGTATTAAGATTATTAAAAAAATATTAGGTATAGATTCTGCAATTATAGGAATAGAAGAAAATAAACCAGAAGCAATAGCTAGTATGAAAAAAGTTTGTGAAGGAACAGGAATAGAAGTATTACCTCTTCACACAAAGTATCCTCAAGGAGGAGAAAAACAATTGATAAAGGCAGCTCTAAATAGAGAGGTTCCGTCTGGAAAATTACCAGCAGCTGTAGGAGTAGTTGTTCAAAACACAGGAACTGCAGCAGCAATATATAGAGGAATTGTATTAGGACAGCCTTTAATTGAAAAAATAGTAACTGTTTCAGGAAAAGCAATAAAGGAACCTAAAAATTTAAGAGTAGTTATAGGAACTCCTTTTTCTGAGTTACTAGAAAAATGTGGAGTAGATAGAGAAAAAGTAGATAAACTTGTAATGGGTGGACCTATGATGGGTATGGCACAATTTACAGAAGATGTTCCTGTTATTAAAGGAACAGGTGGATTATTAGCATTGACTGATGAAGAGACTAACTACTGTAAACCTCAAGCATGTATTAGTTGTGGTAAATGTGTAGATGTATGTCCTATGAATTTAGTACCATTTATGTATGGGAGATTAGCAATAAAAGAAGAATGGGATAATATGGGGCAATATAATTTAATGGATTGTATTGAATGCGGTTCTTGTGCATATATATGTCCAGCAAATAGACCATTAACTGAGGCTATAAAAATAGGAAAAGCTAAATTAAGATCAATGAAAAAATAATTAGCAGATAGGAGGAGAGAAAAAGTGTCAAAAGTATATAATATGGGGCCATCACCTCACATAAGAACTTCAGAAACAGTAGACAAAGTAATGCGTGATGTTATTATAGCATTAGTTCCAGCTTTGTTAATGGCTATATATGTTTTTAAATTAAAAGCTGTAATAGTAACAGCTGTTTCAGTTATATTCTGTATGTTGACAGAGTTAGTATTTAATAAGATAAGAAATAAAGATTGTACATTACATGATGGGAGTGCTATTATAACAGGGCTTTTATTTGCATTTGTAATACCTGTAGATATGCCAATTCAATTTGTAATAATTGGAGCAATTGTTTCAATAGCTTTAGGAAAAATGCTGTTCGGAGGATTGGGACAAAATATTTTTAATCCAGCTTTAGTTGGAAGAGCATTTATTCAGGCTTCATGGCCAGTAGCAATAACAACATTCTCTTTGGATGGAATGGCAGGACCAACAATGTTAGACGCTATGAAAAGAAGCTTACCTTTAGGAGATGTTTTAATAGGTAAAGGAAATATATATATTCAAAGTTTAATTGGAAATATGGGTGGATGTTTAGGAGAAACATCAGCATTAGCCTTGCTAATAGGGGGATTATATTTAATATATAAAAAACAAATTGATTGGAAAATGCCAACAATAATAATAGCAACAGTATTTGTATGTACTTATTTACTAGGTGCAGAAAATCCTTTAGCTCAAATTCTTTCAGGAGGATTGCTATTAGGAGCATTCTTCATGGCAACTGATATGGTAACTAGTCCAGTAACTCCTAAAGGAAAAATAATTTTTGCTCTAGGGATAGGATTTTTAATTTCAGTTATAAGAATGAAAGGTGGATATCCAGAAGGGACAGCGTTTTCAATATTAATAATGAACGGTGTAACACCTTTAATAAATAGATATACAACACCTAAGAAATTTGGGGAGGTGAAAGCTAGTGGAAAATAGATTTATACGTTTTGGATCTGTTTTATTAATTATAGCAGCGATCTCTGCAGGTTGTTTAGCTGGAGTTAATTCTATGACTAAGGGAGTAATTGAAAAGAATAAAATAGCAACTGCGAATGCAGCTAGAAAAGAAGTTCTTCCAAAGGCAATAAAATTTGATGAATCATTAGCAAAAGAAAATGAAGGATTAAAATTTATACCAGGAGTAGATTCTTCAGAAAATATAGTTGGTTATGTAGTAGTAGTGGATCAAGGTGGATATGGAGGAAATATTAATTTTTCTTTAGGAGTAGATTTAGAAGGAAAAATTACAGGGCTAAGAATAATGAACCATCAAGAAACACCTGGATTAGGAGCTAAAATTACAGGACTTGAATGGGAAAATCATTGGATAGGAAAAGATAAAACTTGTACTTTCGATAAGTCAGTAGATGCTTTTGCAGGAGCAACTATTTCTCCAAGCTGTGTTTACGCAGGTATTCAGAAAGCATTATCAGCATATGCGGGGGTGAATAAATAATGGCTAAAAATAGATTAAGTATAGTTATAAATGGATTAGTAAAAGAAAATCCAGTATTTGTTTTATTACTAGGGTTATGTCCAACACTAGGAACAACAACTTCTGCAATTAACGGTATGTCTATGGGACTTGCTACAACAGCTGTTTTAGTGTGTTCGAATTTTTTAATATCATCAGTAAAGAAATTTATACCAGATAAGGTAAGAATTCCAGCGTTCATTATGGTAATAGCCTCTTTAGTTACTGTTGTTCAAATGATGATGGAAGCATATACTCCTGGAATTTATAAAGTTCTAGGTTTGTTTATACCTCTGATAGTTGTTAACTGTATAGTTTTAGGAAGAGCTGAAAGTTTTGCTTCTAAAAATGGAGTTTTTGACTCGTTATTAGATGGATTAGGGTCAGGTCTTGGATTTACATTAGCTTTAACAATATTAGGATCAATTAGAGAAATTCTAGGAAATGGATCATTATTCAATATTTCTCTTTTCCCAGCTAGCTGGCAACCAGCATTAATATTCATATTACCTCCTGGAGGATTTATGACTATAGCTTTTGTTATTGCTTTTCAAAACTATTTAAAACAAAAGAAGGAGGCATAGTTAAATGGATTTCGGAAAATTATTTAGTATAATTATAACTTCAATCTTTATTCAAAACTATGTTTTTGGTAGAGTATTAGGGATTTGTCCTTATATGGGAGTTTCTAAAAAAGTAGAATCATCTATTGGGATGGGAATGGCAATTGTATTTGTAATTTCATTATCATCCGCGATAACATGGATTATATATCAATATATGTTAGTACCTTTTGGTTTAGAATATCTACAAACAATAATGTTTATATTAATCATTGCTTCTTTAGTTCAATTTGTAGAAATGGCAATTCAAAAATTATCGCCTAATTTATATAATGCTCTAGGGGTTTATTTACCATTAATAACAACAAATTGTTGTGTATTAGGGGTTGCAATATTAAATATACAAGAAGGATATAATTTTATAGAAACAGTAGTAAACGGAGCAGGAGCAGCAATTGGTTTTACATTAGCTTTAGTATTACTTGCAGGAATAAGAGAAAGAATGGAATATTCAGATATTCCAGCACCTTTCAAAGGTGTTCCAATAGCATTTTTAGCAGCAAGCTTTTTGGCAATTGCATTTATGGGATTTAGTGGAATGAAAATATAATTTTTGGAGGTCAAAATGGGTAGTGAAATTTTAATAGCTATGGTAATTCTTGGTGTAACAGGACTTGCAATGGGGCTATTCTTAGCTTTTGCCTCTAAAAAATTTGAGGTTAAAGTAGATGAAAGAGTTACAAAAATAACAGAATGTTTACCAGGAGCAAACTGTGGTGGTTGCGGATTCCCTGGTTGTGGAGGATATGCAGATGCAGTAGTTAACAAAGGAGCTAAGCCAAATTTATGTGCTCCTGGTGGTGCTGGAGTATCTGAAAAAGTAGCAGAAATTATGGGAATGAAAGTTGAAGCTTCAACTGGAGATAAAATAGTAGCTAAAGTTCTTTGTCAGGGAAATACAAAGAATGCGAATACTAAATATAATTTCAGAGGAGAAATACAAACTTGTGCAGCGGCAAATATTTATGCAAATGGAGAAAAAGCATGTTCATATGCATGTTTAGGATTAGGAGATTGTGTAAAAGTTTGTCCAGTAGGTGCTATAAAGGTTGTAGATGGAATAGCTAGTATAGATGAAGAAAAATGTGTATCTTGTGGTGCATGTAAGAATACTTGTCCTAAAGGAGTTATTGAAATGTTACCTCAAAAAAAATTGGTAACTGTAAAATGTTCATCTAAGGACAAAGGTGTGGATGCTAGGAAAAATTGTAAGGTAGCATGTATTGGTTGTGGAATGTGTGCAAAGGCATGTCCTAAGGATGCGATTATAATAGAGAATAATTTAGCAAAAATAGATCCTGAAAAGTGTATAAATTGTGGTTTATGTGAGCTAAAATGTCCGACTAATGCAATTGTTAACTTAAGATTTGAAAGTGGTCACGGAGTAAGAAAAAAGCCAGCGCCTAAAAAGCCAGCATCTAAAAAAGAAGAAGTTAAAGCAGAAAATAAAAAATAGAATAAAAAATAGAATAAAAAATAGAATAGTGCTAATAGAAGAGTATCTATTAGCACTGTTTTTATGAAGAAAAAAAAAATATAAAAAAATGTAAAAAAACCTTTGAAATTGTTATAAAGTATGATATAATCTTTCAGGTGTACAAAGGATATTAATTCTTTTAAATGAAAAAATTAAAGGAGGTGTATAGATGTCTAGCAAATTAAGAATCTATTTAAAAGCTTATGATCACATGTTATTAGATCAATCAGCTAAAAAAATAGCGGAGGTAGCACAAAAGTCAGGAGCTGAGATAGCAGGGCCAATGCCACTACCTACAAGAATAAAAAAATACACTGTATTAAGATCAGTACATGTAAATAAAGATTCAAGAGAGCAATTTGAGATGAGAGTTCACAGAAGAATGGTAGAAATAAAAAATTCTACTCAAAAAACTATATCATCATTAACAGCTGTAAATTTACCAGCTGGAGTTGGAATCGAGATTAAACAAGCGTAATTTGAGGCAAAGTATAATGGCTGATTCTCGGGTAATTTGAAATTAAATATAGGTTGAATCAAATTATCCTTACAGAATAATACAAGTTGACGCTTTTTTTAAAGCAAACTCGTGGAACCACGAGGTCAAGTTGTCAACCGATATATTATTTGATGGAGGTAAAAAGAAATGTCAGGAATTTTAGGAAAAAAAATTGGAATGACTCAAATCTTTGAAGACGGGAAATTTGTTCCAGTAACTGTTGTAGAAGCTGGTCCAAACTATGTTTTACAAAAGAAAGAAGTTGAGACAGAAGGATATGTAGCATTACAATTAGGTTTTGATGAGAAAAAAGAAAAAAATTCTACTAAACCAATGATGGGAATATTCAATAAAGCTGGAGTAAAACCATTAAGATTCGTAAGAGAATTAAAAGTTGAAACAGTTGAAGGATATGAACTTGGACAAGAAATAAAAGCAGATGTTTTAGAAGGTGTTGAATATTTAGACATTACAGGAACATCAAAAGGTAAAGGAACTGCAGGTGTTATGAAAAGACATAACTTTGGTGGAAATAGAGCAACTCACGGTGTTTCTAGAAACCATAGACTTGGAGGTTCAATAGGACAATCTTCTTGGCCTGGAAAAGTTTTAAAAGGGTTAAGAATGGCTGGACAATATGGAAATGCTACTGTTACAGTTCAAAACTTAAAAGTAGTTAAATTAGATGTTGAAAACAATGTAATCTTAGTAAAAGGTGCAGTACCTGGACCTAAAAATGGATACGTTGTATTAAGACCAGCTATAAAAAAATAGGTTAGTAGAAGTGAAAGGAGGAAAGAAATGGCAGTTTTAAGCATATATAACTTAGCAGGAGCACAAACTGGAACTGTTGAAGTAAATGATACTATATTTGGAATTGAACCAAATAAAATAGTACTTCATGAAGTACTTACAGCAGAATTAGCAGCAGCTAGACAAGGAAGTGCAAATACTAAGAACAGATCCGCAGTAAAAGGTGGAGGAAGAAAACCTTTTAAACAAAAAGGAACTGGTAGAGCTAGACAAGGAACAATAAGAGCACCACATATGGTTGGTGGAGGAGTTGTTTTTGGACCAACACCTAGAAGTTATGAGAAAAAAGTAAATAAAAAAGCTAGAGTGTTAGCTCTTAAATCAGCATTATCAGCTAAATGTGCAAATGGAGATATCGTTGTTTTAGATGGCGTTATAGAAGCTCCAAAAACAAAAACTATAATTGAATTAACAAAAGCTTTAGGAGCTACAACAAAACAAATGTTTGTAGTTGATGACTTAACAGAACAGAATGATTTTAATTTATTCTTATCTGCAAGAAATTTAGAAAATGCAGTAGTATTTCAACCAAGCGAGTTAGGAATTTACTGGTTACTAAAACAAAATAAAGTTATCATTACTAAAGAAGCATTAGCAACAATTGAGGAGGTGCTTGGATAATGACAGCTTATGAAATTATAAGAAAGCCTCTAATTACTGAGAAAACTGAGCTTCTTAGAAGAGAGCATAACAAATATACTTTTGAAGTAAATAGAAAAGCAAATAAAATAGAAATAAAAAAAGCGGTAGAAGAAATATTTGATGTAAAAGTAGCAAATGTTTCTACATTAAACGTTAAACCTGTAACAAAAAGACATGGTATGAAATTATATAAAACTCAAGCTAAGAAAAAAGCAATTGTTGAATTAGCTTCAGGAACTATTTCATATTTTAAAGAAATGTAATAAAGGATTTAAAGATAGTTATAGGTCTATATTAGATATCGGAGGATTAAGAATGGCTATAAAAGTAATGAAACCAACAAGTGATGGAACAAGACACATGTCAAGACTTGTTGTAGAAGGACTAAGTAAAGCAAGACCTGAAAAGTCTTTAACTGTACCTTTAAACTCTGCTTATGGTAGAGATAATTACGGTCACAGAACAGCAAGAAATAGACAAAAAGGTCATAAAAGATTATACAGAATAATCGATTTTAAAAGAAATAAATTAGATGTACCTGCAACTGTTGCATCAATAGAATATGATCCAAACAGAACTGCAAACATCGCATTATTACATTATGCTGATGGAGCTAAAGCTTATATATTAGCACCTAAAGGATTAAAAGCTGGAGACGTTGTATTAAGCGGATCAAAAGCTGAAATCAAACCAGGAAATGCATTAAAATTAAAAGATATGCCAGTAGGAGCTCAAATTCATAATGTTGAACTTCAAGTTGGAAGAGGTGGACAATTAGTAAGATCTGCAGGGACTGCAGCTAGACTAGTTGCTAAAGAAGGAACATATTGCCATGTTGAGTTACCGTCTGGAGAACTTAGATTAGTACATGGTGAATGTATGGCAACTATTGGAGAGGTAGGAAACTCTGAGCATAGCCTAGTATCAATCGGAAAAGCAGGAAGAAATAGACATATGGGAAGAAGACCTCATGTTAGAGGTTCTGCAATGAACCCTTGTGATCACCCTCATGGTGGAGGAGAAGGTAAAGCTACTGTAGGTAGAAAATCTCCATTAACTCCTTGGGGTAAACCAGCACTTGGTATTAAAACAAGAGGTAAAAAATCATCTGATAAGTTTATTGTAAGAAGAAGAAACGACAAGTAATTTCGAGAGAGGAGGACATAGGTTATGGCAAGATCGCTTAGAAAAGGGCCTTTTTGTGATCATCACTTAATGAAAAAGGCTGAAGAAGTAAAAGCAAGTGGAAATTTAAAAACTGTTATAAAAACTTGGTCAAGAAGATCAACAATATTCCCTAGCTTCATAGGGTTAACATTTGGAGTTTATAATGGTAAAAAACATATACCAGTTTATGTAACAGAACAAATGGTTGGAAATAAATTAGGTGAATTTGCACCTACTAGAACTTACCACGGACATACAAGAGTCGGAGGAAAGTAATAATTAAAATGTTTAAACGATATTAATATAAAAAAGGAGGAGAAACTAGTGGAAGTAAAAGCAAGTACTAGATTCGTGAGAATGTCTCCAAGAAAAGCTAGATTAGTAGCTGACTTAGTGAGAGGAAAATCAGCACTAGAGGCACTTGATATATTAGAATATACAAATAAAAAAGCAGCTAGAATAATAAAGAAAACTTTAACATCAGCTATAGCAAATGCAACAAATAATGCTAAATTAGATGATGAAAAATTGGTTATATCTACAATGATAATAAACGATGGACCAGCTCTTAAAAGAATTAGCCCAAGAGCAATGGGAAGAGCTGATATAATTAGAAAACCAACAGCTCATATTATAGTTGGAGTATCTGAAAAGTAGGAGGTTAAAACTGTGGGACAAAAAGTAGACCCTAGAGGATTAAGACTTGGAATAACAAGAACTTGGGACTCTAACTGGTATGCAGACAAAAAGGAATACATTAAGTACTTCCATGAAGATGTAAAGATCAGAGAGTTCATTAAGAAAAATTATTACCATGCTGGAATAGCAAAAGTAAGCATAGAAAGAACATCACCTTCACATGTTGTAGTGATAATCAATGCTGCTAAAGCTGGAATAGTAATAGGTAGAAAAGGTTCTGAAATAGAATCAATAAAAGCTAAATTAGAAGCTTTAACTGGTAAAAAAGCATTAGTTAAAGTTTTAGAGGTGAAAAACTTCAATAAAAATGCTGTCTTAGTAGCAGAAAATATAGCTGGAGGAATTGAAAGAAGAATTGCGTATAAAAGAGCAGCTAATCAAGCTATAATGAGAGCTATGAGATCAGGAGCAAAAGGAATCAAAGTTATGATTTCTGGAAGACTAAACGGAGCTGAAATTGCTAGATCTGAGTGGATGGTTGAAGGTAAAGTGCCTTTACATACATTAAGAGCAGACATAGATTATGCAACAGCAACAGCACATACTACTTATGGAGCATTAGGAATTAAGGTATGGATATTTAACGGTGAAGTACTTCCAACTAAAAAGGAAGGAGGGGATAAATAATCATGTTAATGCCTAAAAGAACAAAACATAAAAAAATGTTTAGAGGAAGAATGAAAGGTTCAGCTAATAGAGGAACTACTGTAGCATTTGGTGACTATGGATTACAAGCTTTAGAGCCTGCTTGGATAACAAACAGACAAATAGAAGCGTGTAGAGTAGGAATCAACAGAACATTCCAAAGATCAGGAAAGACATTCATAAGAATATTCCCTGACAAACCAATAACTTCTAGACCAGCTGGTGTTAGAATGGGTAAAGGTAAAGGAGCTGTAGACGGATGGGTTTCAGTTGTTAAGCCTGGAAAAATAATGTTTGAGGTTGCTGAAGTAACTGATGAATTAGCAAAAGCAGCGCTAAGAAAAGCAGCTATGAAGCTACCAATTAGATGTAAAATAGTTAAAAGAGAAAATGGCGGTGATAAATAATGAAAGCTAAGGATATAAGAGAAATGTCTAGTGAAGACTTAGTTGTTAAGTGCAAAGAACTTAAAGAAGAATTATTCAATCTAAAATTTCAACTTTCATTAGGACAATTAACTAACACTGCTAAAATTAGAGAAGTTAGAAGAGAAATTGCAAGAATGAATACAATATTAAACGAAAGATAATATTTTAGATATAAAGATTCTTAAGAATAGGAGGTCAAACCTTGAGAAACGATAGAAAAGTAAGAGAAGGAATAGTTGTTTCTAATAAAATGGAGAAAACTGTAGTTGTTGCAATAGCTACTATGGATTTACACCCACTTTATAAAAAGAGAGTTAAAAAAACTACCAAGTTAAAAGCTCATGATGAAAATAATGTAGCTCAAGTTGGTGATAAAGTTAGAATTATGGAAACTAGACCTTTATCTAGAGATAAAAGATGGAGATTGGTTGAGGTTTTAGAAAGAGCTAAATAAAATCCAATATATAAATTTGGAAGGAGGATATTTTAATGGTACAACAACAAACTATCCTTAATGTTGCAGACAACTCAGGTGCAAAAAAGATTATGGTAATCAGAGTACTTGGCGGAACTAAGAAAAGATTCGGAAGAATTGGTGACATAGTTGTAGCATCAGTAAAGGAAGCAATACCTGGTGGTAGCGTTAAAAAAGGTGACATCGTTAAAGCTGTCATTGTAAGAACTAGAAAAGAAACAAGAAGAGAAGACGGATCATATATAAAATTTGATGATAATGCAGGAGTTGTTATGAATGCTAACAACGAACCTAAGGGAACAAGAATTTTTGGGCCTGTTGCAAGAGAATTAAGAGCTAAAGGCTTTATGAAAATAGTATCTCTTGCTCCAGAAGTAATATAGAGAGGAGGCTAACGAAGTGGCTAAACCTAAAATTAAATTTGTACCAAATTCTTTACACGTGAAAACAGGAGATACAGTATGTGTTATCTCTGGTAAAGATAAAGGTAAAACTGGAAAAGTATTAAAAGTATTTCCTAAAAAAGGAAAGATAGTTGTAGAAGGAATTAATGTAGTTACTAAGAACTTAAAACCATCACAAACAAACCCACAAGGTGGAGTTGTAACTAAACCAGCAGCAATTTTCTCATGTAAAGTAATGCTTTATGATGAAAAAGCTGGAAAACCAACAAGAGTTGGATATAAATTAGAGAACGGGAAAAAAGTTAGATACTCTAAAGTGTCTGGGGAAGTTCTATAAGAAGGGAGGATAACATAAGTGTCTAAATATGTTTCTAGATATCATAAATTATTTGATGAAGTAATCAGAGAAAATTTAATGAAAGAATTAGAATTAACAAATATAATGGAATGTCCATCTATGGAAAAAATTATAGTTAATATGGGAGTTGGAGAAGCTACTCAAAATACTAAATTAATGGACGCAGCAATGAAAGATTTAGCAATTATTACTGGACAAAAACCACTAGAAAGAAGAGCTAAAAAATCAGAAGCTGGATTTAAATTAAGAGAACACCAAGCAATCGGAGCAAAAGTTACTTTAAGAAAGGAAAGAATGTATGACTTTCTTGATAGATTAGTAAATGTGGTTCTTCCAAGAGTTAGAGACTTTGAAGGAGTTTCAGCTAAAGCTTTTGATGGAAGAGGAAATTATTCAATTGGTTTAAGAGATCAATTAGTATTTCCTGAAATAGATTTCGATAAAGTAGATAAACTACAAGGAATGTCTATCACATTAGTATCTTCTGCTAAGACTGATAAAGAAGGAAGAGCTTTACTTAAGGCTTTCGGAATGCCTTTTAAAAAGTAATTAGTTAAGGAGGAGTAAAGAATGGCTAAAAAGTCAATGATCGCTAGAGATGCCAAAAGAGCTGAACTTTGTGATAAATATGCAGCTAAAAGAGCTGAATTAAAGAAAAGAGTGCTTGAAGGAGATTCTGAAGCTATGTTTGAATTAAATAAGCTTCCAGCTAACTCTTCAGCAGTTAGAAAAAGAAATAGATGTCAACTTGACGGTAGACCAAGAGGATTCATGAGAGAATTTGGAATATCTAGAGTTAAGTTTAGACAACTAGCAGGTGCAGGATTAATTCCTGGGATAAAAAAATCATCTTGGTAGAAAGATGCCATTAGTAATATGGAAGGAGGATTAGAGTAAATGTTTTTAACAGATCCAATCGCAGATATGTTGACAAGAATCAGAAATGCTAATGCAGTAATGCATGAGAAAGTTGATATTCCTTATTCTAACTTAAAGTTTAAATTAGCAGAAATACTAAAAGAAGAAGGATATGTAACTAACTATAAAGTTATAACTGATGATAATAAGAAAAATATAAGAATATATTTAAAATATGACGGAAAAGATAGAGTAATAAAAGGACTAAAAAGAATTTCTAAACCAGGAAGAAGAGTGTACGCACAGGTAGATGAATTACCAAGAGTACTTTCTGGATTAGGAATAGCTATAGTATCTACTTCAAAAGGTATTGTTACTGATAGAGTAGCAAGACAAGAAAATGTAGGTGGAGAAGTCCTTGCATTCGTATGGTAATAAACTAGGAGGTGTCCATTAATGTCTAGAATAGGTAAACTACCTATAGTGGTACCTGCTGGGGTGACTGTTACAGTTGATGCTAATAATGTAGTAACTGTAAAAGGACCTAAGGGTACTTTAACAAAAGAATTTAACAAAGAAATGGTAATAAAAATAGAAAATGATCATGTGGTTATAGAAAGACCTAATGAAGAAAGATTCATAAGAGCTTTACATGGAACTACAAGAGCACTTATTCACAACATGGTTGTTGGTGTAAGTGAAGGATTCAAAAAAACTCTAAAATTAGTAGGGGTTGGATATAGAGCAGCTGTTAAAGGAAACGGATTAGAATTATCTTTAGGATATTCACATCCAGTTATAATTGATCCAGTTGAAAATATAAAATTCTCAGTAGATAAAAATACTACAGTTGTAGTTGAAGGAATTGAAAAAGATATTGTTGGACAAGTTGCAGCAAATATCAGATCAAAAAGAGCTCCTGAACCTTATAAAGGAAAAGGAGTTAAATATGAGGATGAAGTTATTAGAAGAAAAGAAGGTAAAAAATCATAGTATTTAGCTAAAATAAGGAGGTAAGTGAGTTGTTTAAGAAAGTAGATAGACAAGCTGTTAGAGTTAGAAAACACTTATCAATCAGAAATAAAATTTCTGGTACAGCAGAAAGACCAAGACTTTCAATATACAGATCAAACGCAAATATGTTTGCTCAATTAATAGATGATATTAATGGAGTTACTTTAGTTTCTGCATCAACTGTTGATAAAGAAATAAAAGGAACAATTGCTAATGGTGGAAATATAGAAGCTGCTAAAGCTGTTGGGAAGTTAATCGCGGAAAGAGCTGTATCAAAAGATATAAAAAATATTGTATTTGATAGATCAGGATATAATTATACAGGAAGAGTATCCGCTCTTGCAGAATCAGCTAGAGAAAACGGATTAAACTTCTAATTTTATTAGAGAGGAGGATTTCACTTGTCTAAAGTAATGGATAAAAGAGAAGAAAAAGAGTTTGAAGAAAAACTATTAAAAATTTCTAGAGTATCTAAGACAACTAAAGGAGGAAGAACAATATCTTTCTCAGTATTAGCTGCTGTAGGAAATAAAGAAGGAAAAATAGGATTAGGATTAGGAAAAGCCAACGGTGTTCCTGATGCAATAAAAAAAGCAATTGCTGCTGCTAAGAAAAACATGATAGATGTTTCTCTTAAAGGAAGAACAATTCCTCACGAAGTTGAAGGAAGATGGGGAGCAACAACTATATGGATGGCACCTGCATATGAAGGTACTGGAGTTATTTCAGGATCATCATGTAGAGAAATCCTTGAGTTAGTTGGAATACATAATATTTTAACTAAAATCAAAGGATCAAAAAATAAACATAACGTTGCAAGAGCTACAATTGAGGGTTTAAGAATATTAAGAACAGCCGAAGAGGTTGCAGCTTTAAGAGGGAAAACTGTTAAGGAAATCTTAGGCTAGGAGGTTTAGAAAAATGGCAAAGGTTAAAATAAGACTTGCAAAAAGTATAATAGGAAGAAAGCCTAACCACATAGCAACTGTAAAGTCGCTAGGGCTTAAGAAAATGAATAGTGTAGTGGAACACGAAGCAACTCCAGATATTATGGGGAAAATAGCTTTAGTTTCTTATTTACTTGATGTAGAGGAGGTGCAATAATAAATGAAATTAAATGAATTACAACCTTCTGTACCAAGAAAAAATAGAAAAAGAGTAGGAAGAGGAGAATCTTCAGGTTGGGGAAAAACTTCAGGAAAAGGAAGTAATGGACAAAAATCAAGATCAGGTGGAGGAACTAGACCAGGTTTTGAAGGTGGACAAATGCCAATAATCCAAAGAGCTCCTAAGAGAGGATTCAGTAACTATCCATTCAAAAAAGAGTATGCTATTATTAATTTAGATACTTTAAACAGATTTGAAGAAGGTACAGTTGTAACTCCAGAAATATTATTTGAAACTGGATTAGTTAAAAAAATGTTAGACGGAGTAAAAGTTTTAGGAAATGGTACTCTTGATAAAAAAGTATCAGTAAAAGCTCACAAAGTTTCTAAATCTGCTCAAAAAGCAATTGAAGCTGTTAATGGAGTTGTTGAAATTATAGAAGTAAAAACTTTTGCAGACGTAGCTAAAAATAATAAATAGTTTTGACTATGATAAGCGAGGTGAAAAACTTTGACTTTAATGGAAAGCTTTAATACGAAGTTAAAAGGAATCATGGGTATTCCTGAATTAAAAGCAAGAATTGTTTTTACCTTGTTGATGTTCCTTGTTGCTAGAGTGGGGACTTTTATCCCTGCTCCAGGCATAGACATAGAGAGATTGACAGCAATGACATCTCAAAATGACTTATTAGGGTTTATCAATATGTTTTCAGGGGGAGCTTTTCAAAGAATTTCTATTTTTGCTTTAGGAATAGTTCCATATATCAATGCGTCTATTGTTTTTAGTTTACTTGGAGTTATTATTCCTAAAATTGAAGAGATTCAAAAAGAGGGAGAATCAGGTAGAAATAAAATTAATCAATGGACAAGGTATGTGACAATACTAATAACTATAATGCAAGGAATAGGAGTTTGTGTTTGGCTTACATCCTCAGGATTAGTGATTAATCCAGGTTTTAAATTTATGCTAGTAACAGTAACAATACTTACAGCAGGAACAGTGTTTTTGATGTGGGTAGGAGAGCAAATATCAGTTAATGGTATAGGAAATGGTGTTTCTTTACTAATATTTTTGAATGTTATTTCAAGAGGACCATCTAGTATTGTTCAAACAATACAATTAATGAAAGGAAGTAAATTTATAATACCAGTTTTTATTGCTGTTGCAATAGCTGCAATACTAACTGTAACAGGAATAGTAATATTTCAACTTGGGCAAAGAAAAATCCCAGTACATTATGTTGGAAAAGGTTTTGGAAGACAAGGAGGAATGGCACAAAATTCATATATTCCATTAAAATTAAATACTTCAGGGGTTATGCCGGTAATTTTCGCTTCTGTATTAATGATGATACCAACATTAATAACAAAAGCTTTGCCAGTAACATTTCCATTTAGAGATTATATTGTTTTAATCTTTAATCAGAAACATCCTGTTTATATGATTTTATATGCATTAATAATAGTGTTCTTTTCATTTTTCTATACAGCTATAATATTTGATCCTGAAAAAGTAGCGGATAATTTAAAACAGGGTGGAGGAACTATCCCAGGAATTAGACCTGGTGAGGAAACTGTTGAATATTTAGAAGGTGTTGTAACAAGAATAACATGGGGAGGAGCAATCTTCTTAGCTATTATTGCTATTTTACCAATGGCAATTTTTACAGCATTAGGATTACCTGTTTTCTTTGGGGGAACAGGAATAATAATTGTTGTTGGAGTTGCTTTAGATACAGTTCAACAGATAGATGCCCATTTAGTTATGAAAGAATATAAAGGATTTTTATAAAAAAAGGATAACACAGGTATCTGTGTTATTCTTTTTATTAATATAAAGATTTAAATATTTTCAAATGTAATTTTATTTACAAAGAAAATTATATATGTTAGAATTGATAGTAAATATAAATTTCAGGAGGAATATGAAATGATAGGAATAGGAATAGTTGGGTTACCAAATGTAGGTAAGTCAACATTATTTAATGCAATAACAAAAGCAGGAGCAGCAGAAGCAGCTAATTATCCTTTTTGTACTATAGAGCCAAATGTAGGTATGGTAACAGTTCCAGATGAAAGATTAGAAGAATTATCTAAGATAATTAATCCTAATAGAGTTGTAAATGCAACCGTTGAATTTGTAGATATAGCTGGCTTAGTAGAAGGGGCTTCTAAAGGGGAAGGATTAGGAAACAAATTCTTGTCAAATATAAGAGGAACAGCGGCTATTTGTCAGGTTGTTAGATGTTTTGCTGATGAAAATGTAGTTCATGTAAATGGAGAAGTTAACCCATTAAGAGATATAAATGTAATTAATGGAGAGCTTATTTTAGCTGACTTAGAAACTGTTGAAAGAGCTTTAGAGAAAAATAAAAAATTATTAGTTGCTAAAAATAAAGAAGCAATGAAATTGGTTCCAGTTTTAGAAAAATGTCTAGATCATTTAAATCAAGAAAAATTATTAAAAACATTAACTTTAACAGAAGATGAAATAAATTTATTAAAAGTTTATCAGTTTTTAACTATCAAACCAATGCTGTTTGTTACAAATGTTTCAGAAGATGACTTAGCTGATGGAAATCAATATGTTGATCAAGTTAAAGAATATGCAAAAAATTTAAATTCTGAAGTAGTAATAGTTTCTGCCAAAGTTGAAGAAGAACTTCAAGAAATGGAAGAAGAAGATCAAGCTGAATTTTTAGAAAGTTTAGGAGTGCAAGAAGCGGGATTAAATAGATTAATAAAGGCAGGATTTAAATTGTTAGGATTACAGACTTATTTTACTGCTGGAGTTAAAGAAGTAAGATCTTGGACAATTAAGATAGGAGACTCTGCACCTCAAGCGGCAGGAGTAATACATACTGACTTTGAAAGAGGCTTTATAAGAGCTAAGGTATGCTCGTATGAAGATTTTGTTAAATATTCAGGATGGAAAGGAGCTCAAGAAGCTGGAGTAATGAGAGTGGAAGGTAAAGATTATATTGTTAAAGATGGAGATTTGATGGAATTTTTATTTAATGTATAAAGAATTATACTTGACATTAATCTAAAAACCGTGTAAAATAACTAGGTATCACAATAATGGAGGGCTATAGTTGAAGATTGAATTAAAAGATTTTATCACAAAGGATTTAAAAAGATTTGACTTAAGTTTATCAGATATTGAGGGTATATTTTTAGACGGAGATGTCCATATAAATGGTTCGGTTTCTAAAGTTGAAAATGAATATATAGTTGAAGGAAGTTATTCAGCTAATATAAAATCTTCATGTGTAAGATGTCTAGAAGATATTGTTATAAAATTAGAAAAAAAGAAGTTTTACGGGATATTTCTAAAAGAAGAAGATTATTTTAATTATCAAAAATCATTGAGTGAAAAAGATATTATGATTAGTGATAATTATTTCGAAATTAAAAATGAAGAAATTGACATTTTAGAATTTATAAGAGAGCAAATTATTTTAGATATTCCTCTATATCCTAAGTGTAATGGAGGATGTTTAGACGATACATATTTAAAAAAATATGGAGAAGACCAACCAGATCCGAGATGGATGGGATTGTTGGACATTGAAATAAAAAATTAAAATAAGAAAGTTGTGAGGAGGGGAAACTGAGATGGCAGTACCTAAGAAAAAGACTTCAAAAGCTAAAAAAAATATGAGAAGATCTCACCATGCAATTGCAGGAACTACTTTAGTTACTTGTGAAAAATGTGGAGCTACAAAAAGACCTCATAGAGTATGTTTAGAATGTGGAGACTATAACGGAAAACAAGTACTAAATTCAGCTGAGTAATTTAGACTAAATAAAAAAAGCAAGAGGAATTAACCAACTTGCTTTTTTTATTTTTTGTAATTTTATAAAAAATAAATATTTGCTAAATCTTAATGAAATAGGATATAGGAAGTAATTCAAATAGAAAAAAATAAAAATTATTTAAGGAAGGTTTTGATTAAAAGAATTTCTTTAAGAAAAAATAAAAGTTTTATGTTAAAATATAGAAAAAGAAATTTTTTTAGAGGTGAAAGATGAAAATAGTTGTAGATGGTATGGGCGGAGATAAAGGTAGTAAAGAAGTATTAAAAGGAATAAAGAAAGCGTTAGAAGAAAAAAAAGATATAGAGATAATCGTTGTTGGACAGGAAAATAAATTATCTGAAATATTAAAAGAAATGAATTTTTCAGATAAAAGATTAACTATAGTTAATGCAGATGAAATAATCAAGATGGATGATGAACCTGTAGCAGCAGTTAGAGAGAAAAAAAATTCTTCTATAAATGTAGGGTTAGGTTTAGTAAAGAAAGGAGAAGCGGATGCTTTTGTATCAGCAGGAAATACAGGAGCATTGATTTCAGCTAGTCAACTTAAATTAAGAAGAATAAAAGGAATATTAAGACCAGCAATAGCTACAGTATTTCCTTCAAAAAAAGGAAAAATTGTTTTTATGGATGTAGGAGCAACTGCGGATACAAAACCTGAGTATATAAATCAATTTGCAATTATGGGAACTGAATTTGCTAAAGAAATTTTAAAGATCGATTTTCCTAAAGTTTCTCTTTTAAACATAGGAAGTGAAGAAGGAAAAGGAAACGAAGTTACTAGACAAGCTTTTGATTTATTAAAAGAAAACAAAGAAATAAATTTTGTGGGTAATATAGAAAGTAGAGAAATGATGTTTGGAGATGTAGATGTTATTGTTTCTGATGGCTTTACAGGAAATATGGTTTTAAAAACAAGTGAAGGTGTTGCAAATTATATATTTTCGGTTTTAAAAGAAGAAATTAAGAAGAGTTTTTTTGCAAAAATAGGAGTAATTTTTTTGAAAAAAGCATTGAAAAGTATGAAGAATAAATTAGATTCATCTGAATATGGTGGAGCTTTATTTTTAGGTCTGAATGGAATTTCAATAAAAGCTCATGGAAATTCTGATTATATAGGTATAAAAAATGCTATAATAGTTGCAGATAGTTTTGCAAATAACAAATTTGTAGAGAAATTAAAAAATAAAATTAATAACAATTAAGAATAACTGGAGGTAAATAGCTTTGAAGAGTGTTGGAATCTTAGGGTTTGGGAAGTACGTTCCTGAAAGAATAATGACTAATGCAGATTGGGAAAAATTGGTAGATACATCAGATGAGTGGATCACAACAAGAACAGGAATAAAAGAAAGAAGATATGCAGGTGAAAACGAAGGAACATCTGACTTAGGAGTTGGAGCAGCTAAAAAAGCTTTGGATGATGCTAATATGAAGGCAGAAGATGTTGATTTAATAATTTTAGCTACATGCACTCCTGATTATAGAGCTCAAAATTGTTCTTCTTTAATTCAAAGTAAGTTAGGAGCTGTAAATGCAGCAGCATTTGATTTAGAGGCAGCTTGTAGCGGTTTTATATATTCTTTAACAGTAGGAAAAGCAATGTTACAAGCAGGAATGTATAAAAATATTTTAGTTATTGCAGCAGAATCTATTTCAAGAATAATAGATATGAAAGATAGAAATACAGGAATTTTATTTGGCGATGGAGCCGCTGCCGCAGTTTTAGGAGAAGTTGAAGAAGGTTATGGAATAATTTCTTCTTATCTTGGAACAGAAGGAGTAACAGATGGAACTTTAAGAATAAAAGCTGGTGGAACTAGATATCCTATGACTCAAGAGAGATTTGATAATAGAGAACATTTTATAGAAATGAATGGAACAGATGTTTTTAAATTTGCAGTAAGAGCATTACCACATGCAACAAAAGAAGCAGCAAAACAAGGAAAGATAGACTTAAAAGATATTGATATAGTTTTTCCTCATCAAGCAAATTTAAGAATAATTAAATCTGCAGCTAAAAAACTAGGTATTCCATATGAAAAAGTATATATAAATCTTGAGAAATATGGAAATACTTCTGCAGCCTCAATTGGGATAGCTATGGCTGAAGCAATAGAAGAAGGAAGATTGAAAAAAGGAGATTTAATAGCTTTAACAGGATTTGGAGCAGGTTTAACATATGGTTCTTTAATAATGAGATGGAGTAAATAGTTTTAAAATATATTGAAATAAAGATAAAACTATGATAAAATTACATATGTAATTATAAAAAACAAGGAGAATTTTAATGGGGAAAATAGCTTTTGTTTTTCCAGGTCAAGGAAGTCAATTCGTTGGGATGGGAAAAGATATTTATGAAAATAATACTTTAGCAAAACAAGAATATGATAAAATTTTTGAAAATCTTTCTTTTGATTTAAAAACACCTATGTTTGATGGGCCAGAAGAAGTTTTAAAGAAAACAAAATATACTCAACCAGCAATAGTTGCGATGAGTTTAATTTTAGATAAGTTATTAAAAAGCAAAGGAATTAATCCTGATTTTGTAGCAGGTCATTCAGTTGGAGAATATGCAGCAATAGGTTCTGCAGGATTTTTAAATCTAGATGAAGCTGTTAAGTTAACTTCTTTTAGAGGAGAAGTAATGAATGAAATAGCTGAAAAAGTAAATGGAGGAATGGCTGCAATAATAGGGATGCCTGTAAATAAGATACAAGAGATCTTAACAACAATTCCTGGAACAATTGAAGCAGTTAACTTTAATGAACCTAAGCAAACAGTAATTGCAGGGGAAAAAGGAGCCATAGAAAAAGCATGTGAAATACTGAAGGAAAATGGGGCAAGAAGAGCAATGCCTCTTGCTGTATCAGGACCTTTTCATTCATCTCTTATGAAACCTGCAGGAGAAAAATTAATAAAAGAAATAGAAAATTATACAATTAAAGATACTAATATAAAATTAGTAGCAAACACAACAGCAGAGTTTATTTCTACAGGAAAAGAATTAAAAGAAGAAATATATAATCAAAGCTTTGGGCCAGTAAAATGGGTAGATACTATTGAGAAATTAAAGGAAAATGGAGTAGAAACAATTTATGAAATAGGACCTGGTAAAGTATTATCTGGACTTATTAGAAAAATAGATAAGAGCTTAAAGGTTATAAATATAAACTCCCTTTCAGCTATTGATAATTTATAATAAATTGTTGAAAACTATTGTTAAATTTGGTAATATGGTATTGAAAACATTTAAATAATATAAAAAACTTTAGGAGGAATATTAATGTTAGAAAAAATAAGAGAAATAGTAGTAGAGCAATTAGGAGTAGATGCAGATCAAATTACTGTAGATGCAAACTTTATTGATGATTTAGGAGCAGATTCACTAGATACAGTTGAATTAATAATGGCTTTTGAAGAAGAATTTGATATAGAAATTCCTGATACAGATGCAGAAAAAATTAAAACTGTAAAAGACGTTATAGATTACATCGAAGCAAATAAGAACTAAAAGTTAAAGGGGATACGTAATATCCCCTTTAAAATTATAAAAAATTAAAGGTATTTTATTATAGATTATGAGGTGATTTTATGAGAAGAGTTGTAGTTACAGGTTTAGGACTTATTACAGCTTTAGGAACTGGACTAGAAAAATCTTGGACAGCTATAAAAGAGGGGAAAACAGGAGTTAAAAAAATAGAATCTTTTGATACTTCTGATTCTTCAGTTAAATGCGCTGCAGAAATAAGAGATTTTTCTCCTTTAGAATTTGGGATAGAAAAAAAAGAATTAAAAAAAGTAGCTAGAAATACTCAATTTGCAATAGCAGCAGCTAAAATGGCAATAGAAGATTCTGGTTTAATAATAGATGAAAAAAATGCGGAAAAAGTAGGAGTAATAGTTTCTTCTGGAATAGGAGGAATTGAAGTTTTTGAAAAGCAATATGAGTCAATGCTAAACAAAGGAGTAAGAAGAATATCTCCTTTTACAATACCAGCAATGATAGCTAATATGGCAGCGGGTAATGTAGCAATATATACAGGGGCTAAAGGGCCTAACAAATCTGTAGTTACAGCATGTGCAGCGGGAACTCATTCTATTGGAGATGCTTTTGAAATAATTAAGCTAGGAAAAGCAGATTCGATGATAGCAGGTGGAGCTGAAGGCTGTATAACTAAATTTGCCTTAAATTCATTTGCAAATATGAAAGCTTTATCTACTAATCCAGATCCAGAAAAAGCTTCAAGACCGTTTACTATTGATAGAGATGGTTTTGTTATGGGAGAAGGATCAGGGATTCTTATATTAGAAGAATTAGAATCAGCTAAAAAAAGAGGAGCTAAAATTTATGCAGAGGTAGTTGGGTATGGAGAAACTTGTGATGCTCATCATATTACAGCACCTGTTGTAGAAGGAGCAGCAAGAGCTTTTAGAATGGCATTGAATGAAGCTAACATAAAATTAGAAGAAGTTGATTATATTAATGCTCATGGTACTTCTACAGGGCTTAATGATAAAAATGAAAGTGCTGCAATTAAAGAAGTTTTTGGACAACATGCATATGAATTAAATGTTTCTTCTACAAAAGGAGCAACAGGTCATGTTTTAGGAGGAGCAGGAGGAATAGAAGGTGTAATACTTGCTAAAAGTATAGAGGAAGGAATTATACCTCCAACAGCAAATTATGAAAATTCAGATCCAGAATGTGATTTAAATTACACTCCAAATAAAGCAGAAGAAAAAGAGATTAATGTAGGAATGTCTAGTTCATTAGGATTTGGTGGACATAATGCAGTTATAGTTATGAGAAAATATAAAGATTAATTAAGGAGTGAAAAATGAATATTGAAGTGAAATTCGATTTAAGTTTAAAATCATTAGAAGAAAGGTTAACTCATTCTTTTAAAGATATTAATTTATTGAAAAATGCACTTCTTCATAGATCTTTTGGAAATGAAAATAGGAGATATAAAAAAGTAAACAATGAGAGACTAGAACTGCTAGGTGATGCGGTTCTAGATCTTGCTGTTGCAGAATATTTATATTTACATAACGAAGATTATACTGAAGGAGACTTAGCAAGAATTAAATCAATGGTAGTAAGTGAGCCTGTTTTTGCTAAAATTTCAAGAAAGTTAGATTTAGGAAAGTATTTAAGATTGAGTAAAGGTGAATTGATGACTGGTGGACAAGATAGAAATTCTACACTATGTGATACTTTTGAAGCAGTAATGGGAGCAATTTATCTTGACTCTAATTTTGAAGAAGCTAAAAGAGTAGGAATAAAATTTTTAAAATATGAAATAGAGCATTTTGATGAAGATGAAGAAATAACAGATTATAAAACAACTCTTCAAGAATTTGTTCAAAAAAAATATAAGATTGTTCCAACTTATACTGTTGTAAAAGAATCAGGACCTGATCACAAAAAAACTTTTGAAATTGTAGTCAAAATAGGACAAGATGAAGAAGGATATGGAATAGGGAAAAGTAAAAAAGTTGCAGAGCACGCAGCTGCTAAAGATTTATTAAAAAAAATAAAGGAAATTAAAAATGAAACATTATAACATTCCTGTTTTTATAAGTCATTTTGGGTGCCCTAATGCCTGTGTTTTTTGTAATCAAGTAAAGATTAATGGAAGAGAAACAGATGTTACTAATAAAGACTTAGAAAATATTATAGAGGAATATTTAAGAATATTACCTGAAACTTCATATAAAGAAGTAGCATTTTTTGGAGGAACATTTACAGGAATATCTTTAGGGAGACAAAAGGAATATTTAGAAGTTGTAAAAAAATATTTAGATAAAGGCTTAGTTCAAGGAATAAGGCTTTCAACTAGACCAGATTATATAAATAAAGAGGTAATGGATCAGTTAAAAAAATATAAAGTGACAACTATTGAATTAGGAGTTCAATCTTTTGATGAAGAAGTGTTAAAAAAAAGTGCTAGATATTATGAAATAGAATCTGTTTATAAAGCTTGCAACATGATAAAAAGTTATGGGATTGATTTGGGGATTCAAATTATGCCTGGATTACCAGGGTCGACATTTGAAAAAGATTTTGAAACAGCTAAAATAGTTGTTAGAATAAATCCTATAAATGTAAGAGTTTATCCTACATTAATAATAAAAGATACAGAGTTAGAAAGAATGTATAAAGCAGGAGAATATAAAGTATTATCAATGGAAGAAGCAATAAAAAGATGTAGGAAAATATGCGCTCTTATAGAGTTGAATGGAATAAAAATAATAAGAGTGGGATTGCAACCATCAGAAGATTTAAGAAATGGTGGGGTATCTGTAGAAGGAGCTTTTCATCCAGCATTTAAAGAATTAGTTGATGGAGAGATTTATTTTAATTTTTTGAATAAAATTGAAAATAAAGAAAATAATTTAGATGTGGAGACTTGTGAAAAAAATATCTCTAAAATAATAGGGATAAATAAAAGAAATAAAAAAAGATTAAAAGCTTTGAAGATGAAAATAAATAACAGCTTAACAGTGGACAAAGTAATAGTTAATGGGGTAGAATATAGTAGAGATAAAATATTACAACAGGAATTGAGTGAATGTTATGAATAGAATTGTTATTAGTGTAAATACTTTTCAAAGAAAAGCAGCAATCATAGAAGATGATAGGGTTGTAGAAATTTTTAATGAGCGAGATGATGAGTCAAATATAATAAAAAACATTTATAAGGGAAGAGTAGCAAATGTTCTTCCTGGAATGGAGTCAGCTTTTGTTGATATAGGCTTAAAAAAAAATAGTTTTCTTTTTGTTGATGATTTAAGAGAATTTGAGGAAAAATATTTAAATGGGTTAGTAAATAGTGAAAAACCTATAGAAGATTTATTAACTGTTGGTGATCAAGTTGTAGTTCAAGTTTTGAATGTTCCTAGAGGGAATAAAGGAGCGAGAGTTACAACCAATTTTACAATACCAGGAAAATACCTAGTATTGATGCCTAACAGTGATCATATTGCAATTTCTAAGAAAATTTCAAATGAAGATGAGAGACAACGGCTTCAAAAAATATTTGAAGAAATAATGCCAAACAAGATGGGAGTCATAATAAGAACAGCTGCTAGAGGGAAATCTGTATACCATTTTGAAAGAGAAATAAGTTATTTAGTTAAAAAATGGCAAGATATTGAAAAAAGAATATCAAAATCTAAAGTAGGAGAAATTTTATATAATGATAATGATATTGTAATAAAAATATTAAGAGATATTTTAAATAGCAACATAGACGAAATTATAGTAGATAATGAAGAGGTTTATTTAGAAATAATTGATTATATTAATGCTTTTAGTGAAGGAAAGTCTAAAACAAAAGTTAAACTATTCTATGGAGAAAATGAAATATTTGAAGAATATAACATAGATAAGGAAATAGAAAAAGCTCTTCAAAAAGAAGTATGGTTAGATTGTGGAGGATATTTAGTTATAGAAAAAACTGAAGCTCTTATAAGTATTGATATTAATACAGGAAGAAATACTGGAAGCTATAATTTGGAAAAAACAGTATTAAATACAAACTTAGAAGCAGCTAGAGAGATACCTAAACAATTAAGAATAAGGAATTTAAGTGGAATTATTATAATAGATTTTATAGATATGAAATTACAAGAAGATAAAGATTTAGTTATTCAACAATTAGATTCAGAATTAAAAAAGGACAGATTAAAGAATAATATAGTCCATTTTACTGATTTAGGATTAATTGAAATGACAAGAAAAAGAGTAGGAAGAAATTTAAGTTATTTTTATCAAACAGATTGTCCAAGATGTAATGGATTAGGAAAAGTGAGATCTATAGAAGGAACAATAGAAATGATAATAAGAGAACTTAAAGAAGTTTCTAAGGAAATGGATATAAAAATAGTATGTTTATTATCTACAAAGGAAATAATAGATAAAATAAAAGAAGTTTATTTTGATATTTTAAAGGAGTATTTTAAAAAAAGAGGAAAATACTTAAAGTTTGTAGTAGAAGAGATAAACAATAAATCAGGTTATGATATATTACTAGAAAAATAGGGGGAATAAATTTGAAAGTAGGAGTTTATTCTGGTAGTTTTGATCCTATAACTTTAGGACATCAGAATATTATTGAAAGAGCAAGTAAAATGTTCGATAAGTTAATAGTTGTTATTGGAAATAATAGTGAGAAAAAATATTGGTTTAATTTAGAAGAAAGAAAGGCTATGTTAGAAGAATTATTTAAAGAGTATAATAATATTCAGATTGATACTTATGAAGGATTAATTGTTAATTATTTACTTGAAAATAAATTACAAGTCATAGTTAGAGGGATAAGAACGATTGAAGATTGCGGTTTAGAGTTGTATTTTGCTGATGGAAACTTGATGATATCTGAAAATAAAGTGGATACAGTATTTTTACCTGCATTTAAGGAATATATGCATGTTAGTTCAACAGCGGCAAGAGAAATAGCAAGATATGGAGGAAAAGTAACTTGTTATGTAGATGAAAAAATAGAAAAAAAACTTTTAGAGAGAGGGAAATTGTATAGTCCTAAGAAAAAATAAGGTGAAAATATGGCTAAAGAAAAAATTGTATATACTTGTCAAGAATGTGGATATAAAACTTCAAAATGGATAGGAAAATGTCCTAGTTGTGGAGAGTGGGATACTTTTGAAGAATATGAAGAAAAAAAAATAAATAAAAATTTTTCTTTAGCTGATATAGAAAAAAATGTATCTTCTTTTAATGAAATAAAAATAGAAGAAAATTTTAGATATAAAACTTCTGTGAAAGAAATAGATAGATTATTAGGAGGAGGCTTAGTACAGGGAGAGGTTGTTTTAATAACAGGAAATCCTGGTATAGGAAAATCAACTCTTCTTCTTCAAATGGCTTCAGAATATTGTCAATATGGGGATATATTATATGTTTCTGGTGAAGAATCTTTAGGTCAGATTAAAAGTAGAGGAGAAAGGCTAGGAATAGATAATTCTAATTTATATTTAATGGCAGAAGTTGTTATTGAAAAAATAGTAGAGTATATTACTTTTAAAAAACCTAAGATAATAATAATAGATTCTATTCAAACTATCTCAAGTGAAAATAGTATGTCAGTTTCAGGATCACCTAGTCAAATAAGAGAATCAACATTAAAAATAGTTGAAATTGCTAAAAAAACAGGAGTGTGTTTTTTTATTGTAGGACATATAACTAAGGAGGGGAAAGTTGCAGGTCCTAAATTATTAGAGCATATGGTAGATGCTGTTTTTAATTTTGAAGGTGAAGAAGGTTTGTTTTATAGAATATTGAGAAGTACTAAAAATAGATTTGGATCAACTAATGAGTTGGCTGTTTTTAGTATGGATGAAGAAGGCTTGAAAGAAATAAAGAATTCATCAGAATTTTTTATAAGTGAAAGAAATGAAAAAAATATAGGAAGTATGATAGTTCCTGTTTTAGAAGGAACAAAGGTTTTTCTTTTAGAAGTACAAACGTTATTAACTGAAGGAAACAATATAGGTATACCTAAAAGAATCATACAAGGCTTTGACAGAAATAGATTTCAAATTTTAATGGCTATTGGTGAAAAAAGAATGGGTTTAAATATAGGAAATAAAGATGTATTTTTAAATATTCCAGGAGGAATAGCTATAAAAGATCCAGCAGCAGATTTAGGAGCTTTAATATCTTTATTGTCTATTTATAGAAATGTTGAAATTAGTCAAAAAATTGCAGCTGTAGGAGAGTTGGGATTAAGAGGAGAAATTAGAAAAGCTTTTTTTATTGATAAAAGATTAGCAGAGCTAGAAAAATTAGGCTTTAAGGGAGTTTATATTCCCGAAGCTAATAGAAAAGAAATAGAAAAGAAAAATTATAATTTGAAAATAATTTATCTAAAGAATATAGAAGAATTTCTAGAAAGGATGTAGAGTATGGAAAAATCAGAAATGAAAGAAATATTCAGTTTTGTAAGACCAGGAACAAGACTTAGAGAAGGCTTAGATAGCATCCTTGATGGAAGAAAGGGAGCTTTAATTGTTATAGGGATGGACGAAGAAGTTGAAAAAGTTTTAGATGGAGGTTTTTTTTTAAACTGTGATTATAGTCCTGAAAGACTATTTGAGTTATCTAAAATGGATGGAGCAATAGTACTAGATGAGAGTATAGAAAAAATATTATATGCAAATGTTCATTTACAACCGGACAAGAGATATACTACAGATGAAAGTGGAACAAGACATAGAACAGCTCAAAGAATAGCTAAACAATTAGATAGATTAACCATTGCTATTTCAGAAAGAAAAAGAGTTTTGACTCTATATAAAGGGGAAATAAGATATAAACTAAGAAGTTTACTTGAATTAACTAATGAAGCAGCTCAAGCCTTAAATACTTTGGAAAGATATAGAAATGTTTTGGAAAGAAGTTTAGGAAATTTAACTATATTAGAATTAGATGATATGGTTACAGTTGAAGACGTATGTACTGTTTTACAAAAATTTGAAATGTTAAAGAGGATAAAAAAAGAAGCTTTTGATTGTATAATAGAACTTGGAACAGAAGGTAGATTAATAAGTCTTCAGTTAGAAGATTTATTGAGAGGAACCAAGGAAGAAAAGGAAGAATTTTTAAATGATTACTATACCTATAAAAGCGAAGAAGAAATAAAAAATATAGAATTAGAAATTTCAGAATTAGATAATAGTGAAATGTTAGATTTGGTTAAGATTTCTACTATATTGGGATTTGGAAAGTCGGTTTCTAAATTAGACAATAGAATAAGTCCTAAAGGATATAGAATATTAAATAAATTTGGAAAAATTAATGATAAAGATATTGAAATTTTAGTAGAAAATTTTGGAGAATTATCAAAAATTCAAATAGCTTCTGCAGATGAATTAGTAGAAAAATCTGAGATAAGTAAATTTAAAGCAAATGCTATTAAGAGAGGATTTGCAAGATTAAAGTTTACAGTAGGATTAGATAAATAATTAGAAGAAAAGCGCTAGGTAGTGGACTAGTGCTTTTTCATTGAAAAAATAAAATTATATGTATACAGACAAAAATAAAAATTATTTAGAAAGGATTTAAAATGAATTACTTTTTGTTTTTAAACCACCCAAAAGGTGAAAAAATTTACAAGGTATCTTTAGAAAAAGAAAAGTTAGCTAGAAGATATTTTGATTCTATAGATACAATAGAATGTGAGATTACAATAAAAGAAAAAAAATATAATGCAGTAATTGATTATGAAAGTTTTGGCAAATTATGTAATTTTGATTGTTTTAATTGTGTAAATGACTGTTGTGCAGATAGCCCTTCGCTATTAGAGGAAAATACAAAAAAATTTTTAAAGGATAATTTAAAAGAATTTAATAAAATTACTAAGAATTATGATATAGCAGAAGAGTTAGGTTATTGTAAAAAAGAATTAAAAGAAGAGTTAGAAAAAGAAGATGAAAGAGAAATTATATCTCATGTAGAAGAAGAGACTGAAATGTGTTTTTATGCATATAGAACGAAGGATAGAAAAACTTTATGTAGTATTCACTCAATTTGCTTAAATAAGAAGATGAAAGAGAAAGAAATATGGCAGTATAAACCTTTAGTTTGTTCTCTATGGCCAATGGAAATATTAATAGAAGATGATAAATCTAAAATTTATATTACATTACCTGATGATTTTACAAATAGTTTTACAATAGAAAACTATTATGAAATTCCCTGTATAAATATAGAAATGTTAGAAAGTAGTCTATTTAGAAAAAAAAATCCAAACGGTTTTTCTGAAAAAAACTATATTCCATTTGTAGAAGCATATAAGACGACAATAAGTTCTATTTTTGGTGAACAAATATATGAATTAATAAAGTCTAAAGTAATGGAATAATTAAATAAAACTATTGACATCAAAAGAAAATTCATATATAATCTTAAGGTAAATGTACCTTTCCCACAAAGGACCGTTGCGTTATATAAAAATATATAACTGAAATTTTAGGAGGATAAAGTGAAGAAATACACTGAAATGCAAAGAAAAGAAGATGTAGTAAGAGAGTGGTTCCATTACGACGCTGAAGGCGTAGTATTAGGAAGATTAGCTGTAGAAATTGCTAAAAAATTAATGGGAAAAGAAAAAGTTTCTTTCACACCACATATTGACGGTGGAGACTATGTAGTAGTTACTAATATTGAAAAAATAGCAACAACTGGAAATAAAATGAAAGACAAACTTTATTATAGACATTCTGGATTCCCTGGTGGAATTAGCAAAAGAACTTTAGGGGAAATTATAGAAGCTAAGCCAGAAGATGCTTTAATGCTAGCTGTAAAAAGAATGCTTCCAAAAAATAAGTTAGGAAGAGAACAATTAACAAGACTAAGACTATTTGTAGGAGCTGAGCACGGACATGTTGCACAAAAACCTACAAAGGTAGAAATGTAAGGGGGTATTGAACAGTGGCAGAAATGAATCAATTTAGAGGAACAGGTAGAAGAAAAACTTCTGTAGCAAGAGTAAGATTAATTCCTGGAGAAAAGGGAATAGTTATAAATGGAAAAGATATGAAGGATTATTTTGGAGGAAGAGAAATCTTATCTAAAATAGTTGAACAACCATTATCATTAACAGAAACTTTAGATAAATATCAAGTAATAGTTAATGTATTTGGTGGAGGAAATTCAGGACAAGCTGGAGCTATTAGACATGGAGTTTCTAGAGCTTTAGTTGAAGCTGATGAAACTTTAAAAGGAGCTTTAAAAGCAGCTGGATTCTTAACTAGAGACTCAAGAATGGTTGAAAGAAAGAAATTCGGAAGAAGAAAAGCAAGAAGAAGTCCTCAATTCTCAAAAAGATAATTTTATCCTTTGGAGAAGTCGAGAAAATATACAAAAAAACCTTGGAGATTATATTTCCAAGGTTTTTTATTTTAGCACACAAAAAAGAGACTGTTTAAACTTTTGGTAAGTTCAGTAGTCTCTTTTAATATTTTAATAAATTATTTTATCTTTATTTCTCTTCCTTGTTTTTTCCACTCTGAAAATTCAGCAACAGCTGTAAACAGAGCATCAGTAGAAGAATTTAAACCAGTTTCGACAGAATCTTGAATAACTCCAATAACAAATCCTACACCAACAACTTGCATGGCAACATCATTAGGTATTCCAAATAGACTACATGCTAATGGAATTAGTAAAAGAGATCCTCCAGCAACTCCAGAAGCACCACAGGCGCTCACAGCGGACAAGACACTTAGTATAACGGCAGTTCCAAAATCAACATGTATACCTAGAGTATTAACAGCTGCTAAAGTAAGGACAGATATTGTAATCGCAGCTCCAGCCATATTGATAGTAGCTCCTAAAGGAATAGAAACAGAATACATATCTTTGTCTAGATTTAATTCTTCACATAAATCCATATTAACAGGAATGTTTGCTGCAGAACTTCTTGTAAAGAAAGCAGTTATTCCACTTTGTCTTAGACATTTAAAAACTAGAGGATAAGGATTTTCTTTGATCATAATAAAAGTAATTAATGGATTAACAACTAATGCCATGAATCCCATAGCTCCTAATAAAAGAACAAGCAATCTACCATATTGCATTAAAGAAGATAACCCACTAGTTGAAATAGATGTGAAAACTAATCCAGCAATTCCAAATGGCGCTAAACTTATTACCCATTTAACAATTTGAGAAAGAGCATCTGAAAAATTAGAAATCATAATTTTTGTAGAATCAGGAGCATGCTTTAATGCAACTCCTAATAAAAGAGCCCAAACTAAAATTCCGATATAGTTTGCATTTGATAGGGCGTTTATAGGATTATCAACAATATTTAATAATAATGTTTTTAATACTTCAGCTACTCCACTGGGAGGAGCTATACTTTGAACACTTTCTCCCAATGCTATTTTTACTTTAAATATAAAACTTGCAACAACAGCAACTATTCCAGCAGAAAGGGTACCAATTAGATATAAAAATATAACAGATTTCATATTTGTTTTTTGTCCTGGTTTATGTTGAGCTACCGCCGAGATAACTAAGAAAAATACTAAAATAGGCGCTACCGCTTTTAGTGCACCAACAAATAATGTACCTAATAATTGAATAGGTTTTAATTGGTTTGGTGCTATTATGGCAAGAGCAATTCCTACGATTAATCCTATTATTATTTTTTTTACTAAACTTAATTCATTCCACTTGTTAAACATTTTTTCCTCCCTATTATTTAAGCTTGTGCCAAAATTTCAAACAACAATACTTAAAAAACACTACTTTTTTTTAATTTCAATTAGTTTATCATATTTTCACAAAAAAATAAAGAAAAAAATGAAAAAAGCATAAAAAAGATAAGAAAAAGTGTTTTGAAAAAAATCAAATTTCATTATAATGAAAAAAAAGGTGCTGATATTTTATACCAGCACCTTTTTTTATTGCTTTTCTAATTCAAAACTTTTATTATAGATATCAAGTTTGTTATAAGGGATTTCGATATTATTTTCTCTAAACTTAATAATAACTTCCTCCATTAAATCAAATCTAACTGTCCAATAATTAGGAGTAGAGGTCCAGACTCTAAATGTAAAATCTAGAGAGCTAGCATTATGTGACATAAGTCTAATTGTGTATCCTCTATTGTGTAATACTTTTTCATGACTATCAGCAATTTTTTTTAAAGTGTCTTTTACTAAATTGATATCAGCATCATAATTTACAGAAATTATTAAATCAATTCGTCTTTCAGGATTTCTTGAAAGATTAGTTAATGGAGAATTAGCCAAAGCTCCGTTTGGAATAATAATTTTTTTATTATCAATGGTTACAATTGTAGTGTAAAGAATACGAATGCTATCAACTATTCCTGAACCAGAAGAGCTTTCGATATAATCACCCTTGTAAAAAGGTTTGAATAATAAAATTAAAATTCCACCAGCTAAATTAGTTAAACTTCCTTGAAGCGCTAAACCTATTGCTATACCAGCAGTACCAAGTATAGTTATTAAAGAGGTTGCTCTAATTCCTATTCCCCCAATTAACAAGAAAAATATAAAAATATAAGTAATCATATGTAAGAGTGAAAGAGAAAAAGTTTTTAATAAAGGATCAACATTATGTTTTTCCATAAGAATATTACTGGTTTTATCAATTAAATTAACTATAGGTTTAGATAAAAAAAGGATTACTAAAATCCAAATAAGTTTAAGAGTAATGCCGGGAAGTTTTGTTCCCATACTAGCAAATAAACTTTGAAAAAATATATCCAGATTTAAATTGTTCATAGATACCTCCTTAAAAGAATAACAGAGATTAGAATTCTTCTAATCTCTGTTATTAAATCTTATTTAGTAAAAAATTATTTAATTAACTCAGATATTTTACTTTCAGAAACTAGCCCAACAGATTTATTAATAATTTCTCCGTTTTTATAAATTATTAAAGTAGGAATACTCATTATTTCAAATTTACCAGCTAATTCAGCCTCTTCATCTACATTGATTTTACCTATTTTAATATTAGAATTTTTATTAACAAAAGATTCTAGTATAGGTCCTAGTGCTCTACAAGGTCCACACCAAGTAGCCCAAAAATCTAAAATAACAATATCATTAGATTTTAAAACTTCAGCTTCAAAATTATCTTTAGTTATATTTATGATTGACATAGTTATAACCTCCTTAGAGTTTTAATTTATTATATATTAATATTATACAATAAAAATAAAGATATGTCATTAATATAATATAAATTAAATTTAAACTTTTTTAAAAAATTTATCGTCATAATGGTGAAAATGAATAAAAGATGTTAATAGAAATTCTCCCCTTATCTCATAAAGGAAGAACGAGTGATGGTCGTTCTTTTTTTATTTTTTGGAGAGAAAAAGGAGGCAAAGATGGATTTGAAAGAAACAATGAAAATGAAAAATTTTGTTGTTGTTGGAGATACTTTAAATGAAAGAAAATATGCATGTAAAATAAAAAAAGAATTACTAGCAGGAGGATATAAAGTTGCTTCCGTTGGAAAAGAATTAGAAAGTATAAATGATGTTGGATTTGAGATAGATGTTTTAGATTTATGTATTAATCCTAGGGCTGGAATAAAATTATTAAAAGAAAATAAAAAAAAGTTTAAAAATATAGTTATTCAACCAGGAGCAGAAAGTAGAGAAATTTTAGAATATTTAAATAAAAATAATATCCCATATATAGAAAGTTGTTTGCTTGTAGGATTAAGAATATATTAAAAGAGAAATAAAAAAAAGACATACTATATATAATAAGTTGTCTTTTTTTTATTTCTCATAAAATTTTAAAATAAAATTATTTGCTTAAGAATTTTTGAATTCTAGGGCTTAAATTATTTTTATTTGCTTTTAATATTTGCATAGTTTCAACTTCAGTAGCTGATTTTAAAGTTTTTAAAACTTTAGTACAAACTTTAACTTTAAGAGATTTTCCATTAACAGTTATTACAACTGGTTGAAGATTTGGTTTCCATACTCTGTTAGTTGCTCTATGAGAGTGAGAAACTTGGTGTCCGAAAGTCATTCCTTTACCACTAACTTCACATCTTTTCATTGTAGCACCCCCTTTTAAACAATATTGCAAGATATTATATCACTATATTGATATAATATCAAGAAAATTTTAGAGAAAACTATTCTATAAAGTTTAATTGTGAATGCACTTATGGTATAATATCAATGAGAAAAAGAGAAAGAAGGAGAAAAAATTGAATACACATAGTTATGATGTTTTAGAATTTAATAAATTAAAAAATGTTTTAAGTGAATATATGGTAACGGAAAGTTCTAAGAATAAATCTAAGAATTTATCAATATACAAAGAAGTTAACTTATTAAGGAAAGATTTTAATATTTTAAAAGATTTTATAGATTTTTCAAAGTATGATGGAGGAATTGAATTGTCAGGATTGACTGATATAACAAATCTTTTAAAAAAATGTGAATTAATTGGAATGTTTTTTGAACCAGATGAGTTATTTTTTATTAATCAAAATTTAAGATTATTTAGATTATTTAAGAATAAATTAGAAGAATTAGATAAATATAAAGAATTAAGAAATAAATATTCCAAGATAGAAACACTAAAATATATAGAAGATATTATTAATAAAACTATTGATAATGAAAAAAATATAAAAGATGAGGCTTCTCTAGATTTAAGAGATTTAAGATCTCATAAAAAATTATTATCTTCTAATATAAAAAGAAAATTTGAAGATATGTTTTCAAATGATAATTTATCAAAGGCAATTCAGGAAAAAATAATAACAGTTCGTGATGGAAGAAATGTAATTCCGATAAAAACAGATTTTAAAGGATTAATTAAAGGGATAGAACATGACAGATCTTCAAGTGGTCAGACAGTATTTATAGAACCTTTAGCTGTAGTTTCTTTGAATAATAAGATGAGGGAATTAGAAGCTAGAGAAAGAGAAGAAATAAGAAAAATATTATTAAGGTTAACTGATCAAGTTAGAATGAATATTGACACTATTTCTAAGGTTTCTGAAGTTTGTTTAGAATTGGACTTTCTTAATGGAAAATCAAAATTTTCTATTGACTTAGAATGCAATATTCCTGAAATTAACACAAGAGAACAATTAAATATAATAAGTGGAAGACATCCTTTTATACCAAAAGATAAGGTTGTTCCTCTTACTTTTGAAATAGGAAAAAAATATAATACTTTATTAATAACAGGTCCAAATACAGGAGGTAAAACAGTAGCTTTAAAAGTTGCGGGATTACTTACTTTGATGGCTTTATCAGGAATCCCAATTCCAGCAAGTCCGGATTCAAGTGTTGGATTTTTTGAGAATGTTTATGCGGATATAGGTGATGAGCAAAGTATAGAACAGTCATTGTCATCTTTTTCAGCTCACTTAACAAATGTTCAGAAAATATTGTCAGGTGTTTCTAAAAATAGTTTAGTTTTGTTAGATGAATTAGGTTCAGGAACAGATCCAGTTGAGGGGTCAGCTTTTGCAATGGCAGTAATAGATTATTTAAAAGATAAGAAATCAAAATCAATTATAACTACTCACTATAGTGAAGTAAAAGCTTATGGTTATAATGAAGAAGAAATTGAAACAGCTTCAATGGAATTTAATTCTCAAACATTATCTCCTACATATAAATTATTGATAGGAATTCCAGGGGAGAGTAATGCTTTAACTATAGCAAGAAGGTTAGGAGTTTCAGAAGAAGTTATAAATAAAGCAGAATCTTATATAAGTGATGAGAATAAAAAAGTAGAAAAAATGATTAGTAATATAAAAACTAAATCAGAAGAACTTGAAATTATGCAAGTAGAAGTAGATAGGCTAAAAAGAAAAGCTTTGGCTGATAAACAAGAGTATGAAGAAAAGCTAAGAAAATTAGAAATTGAAAAAAATAAAATATTAAAAGAAGCTTATGAAAAAGCTGATAATATGATGAAAGAAATGCAAAATAAAGCAGCAGCTTTAGTTAAAAAAATTCAATCAGAAGAAGCAAAAAAAATAGATGCAAAAAATGTTCAAAAAAGTTTAAATATGCTTAGAAGTTCTTTAAAAGATGATAAAAAGAAAAATGTAGAAATAAAACCTAAAATAGCTAGAAAAATAGATATAAAAGAAGGAGAGAAAGTTTTTGTTAAAAGTTTAAAACAATATGCAGATATTTTAAAAATAAATAAAGTTAAAGAAACAGTATTTATTCAAGCTGGAATATTAAAATTAGAAGTTTCCCTAGATGATGTTAGTAAAATTATAAGTAAAAAGAAAAAAACATATACTTCTGTGATATCTCATAATAAATCTATGGTAAAATCTAAAATTGATTTAAGAGGTAAAATGGTTGAAGAATCAGTATATGACTTAGAATCTTATTTTGATACTGCTATGTTAAATGGATATAAGGAAGTTCAAGTTATCACAGGAAACGGTACAGGAGCTCTAAGAAAAGGAGTTGTTTCTTATCTTAAAGAATGTAGATATGTTAAAGAATTTAGATTTGGAGGACAAGGAGAAGGTGGTGTTGGTTGCATAGTAGTAACTCTGAAATAGAATGTACTTTAATAGTTGCAGCAGCAGGGCAAGGAAAAAGAATGGGGCTTTCTTTCCCTAAACAGTTTTTGAAATATAAAGATAAACCTTTGTTTATAAATGTTTTAGAAGTGGGAGAAAAATCAAATTTAGTGAAAAATATAATTGTTGTTACAAAAGAAGATTTAATAGATGAAGTTTCTAATTTATGTGAAATGTATAAATTGAAAAAGGTTAAAGCTATTATAAAAGGTGGAAAAGAAAGGCAAGAATCTATTTATAATGCATTAAAATATTGTTCGAAGGATTCAATAATTGCCATACAAGATGGAGTAAGACCTTTTTTCAAAGAGGAATATTTAGAAAAAACTATAAGAGAATTAAAAAATAATCAAAAATTATCAGGGGCAATTATTGGAGTACCAGTTAAAGACACTGTTAAACAGTTGAAAAAAGATAAATTAATAGAAAGAACTCCTGAGAGGTCAACCTTATATTTAGCTCAAACTCCTCAAGTTTTTAGAGGAAGAATATTAAAAGAAGCTTATGAAAAAGCTTTGAATGATAATTTTTTAGGAACAGATGATTCTTCTTTAGTTGAAAAATATTATGGAAATGTAAAAATAATAGAAGGTGATTATTCCAATATAAAGATAACAACAATAGAAGATTTAAGATTTTTAGAATTATAAAATATTGAAATTTACTTTGACATTTAAAGGGTGTATAATAAAAAGAACTGAAAAATTATAGATATAGGAGGATAAATGAAAAAAGTTATAAGTTTGATAATTTCTCTTTTAGTGACATTATTAGTTATAATAATAGGATTTGAATTTTATTATAAAGATTCTATAGAAAGTTTTATAACTGACAAGTCAACTATTATTTATTGTAATAAAAATATCAACAAAAAAAGTTTATCTAAATTAGAAGATATATTTGAAATAAATATAGAGAATGAAAATGAAATAATAAAAAATATAAAAGATTTATGCTTTGTATCTCAAAGTAAAATATATGAAAAAAATAAAAATGGAGTTTTAATTATAGATTTAGGAAAATATTATCCAATTGCAATTTTAGAAATAAATGATTATTTTAACGAGGGAAAAAACGGATATTATGTTCTAAAGGATGAGAATAGAAAATATATAGAAAAATTTATTAATCATAGAGATGAAGTTTATCTTAAAAATTATAAAGGACTATTTATAATAGGAAAAGATGAAAATGAAATAGAAAAAGCTATAAAATCATCTTCTAAAAACAATAATAAATTAAAAAGAATAATAGAGGAAAAATTAGATAATAAATTAGGAACTTTAATAATAAATCAAGGAAGAGAAAGATATTTAGGAATGGATATGTTAGTTTTTTCTGGTAATTTAAAAGATGAGAACACAATAAAATTAGATGGGGAAATTTATGGAGAACAAAGTTTTTTGAAATTGTTAAAACCGCAACCTAAAAAAAGAAAGTTATTAAATTATTTGGAGAATGACAAAGTTTATCTTTCAGCTAAAAATATAGATAAATTAGATACTTTTATTTTTAGAATGCTCTCAATTAGATTATCAAATTTTACTATTGCAGAATTAGTTCAAGAATTTTTTATTTTAGAAGGAAAAGATTTATTTTCAATGCTTAATGGAGAAGTAATTATAGATACTAAAAATGGAAACTATTTATTTGGACTTAAGACTTTAGAAAGCAGTAAGGAAATCTCTTTGTTTTTAGAAAAATTACAAAATATTTCTATAAAAAGAGATTTATTAGGAAATGATTATTTATTAATTGGTGAAGATAGTTTTGAGTATAAAACAGAAAATTGGATTATGAAAGAAAATCAAATTGCAATGGGGCAATTTAAATATAAATATATGAATATAGATTGCAAAGGATATATAGAAAAAAATAAATTAAGAATAAAAGCTGAAATAAAAATAGATAAAAATAGGGAGGAAAAAAATGATAAGAATCTATAACACAATGACAAGAAGTTTAGAAGAATTTAAACCAATAAAAGAAAATCAAGTGTCTATGTATGTTTGTGGACCAACAGTTTATAATTGTATTCATATTGGAAATGCACGTCCAGCTATAGTTTTTGATACTGTGAGAAGATATTTAGAATATAGAGGTTATAAAGTTAATTATGTTTCTAATTTTACAGATGTAGATGATAAAATAATAAAAAAAGCTAATGAAGAAGGTGTTTCTTGTGAAGAAATTGCTCATAAATATATTAATGCTTATTTTGAAGATACAAAAAAAGTTAATTTAAAAGAAGAAGGAATGCAAAGACCTAAGGCAACAGACTATATAGAAGAAATGCAAGAGCTTATTAAAAATCTAATTGAAAAAGGTTATGCTTATGAATCAAAAGGGGATGTTTACTTTCAAGTTGATAAAAATAAAGGAAAATATGGATGCTTATCTCATCAAGAAATAGATAATTTAAGAGCGGGAGCTCGTGTGGAGGTTAGTAATATAAAAAAATCACCTTTAGACTTTGCATTATGGAAAAAAGCAAAAGAAGGAGAGCCTAGTTGGGATTCTCCTTGGGGAAAAGGTAGACCAGGATGGCATATAGAATGTTCAGCTATGTCTGGAAAATTATTAGGAAAAGATTTTGATATTCACGGTGGTGGACAGGATCTTATTTTTCCTCATCATGAAAATGAGATAGCACAATCGACTTGTGGATCAGGTGGAAATTATGCTAGATATTGGATGCATAATGGATACATAAATGTTGATGGAGAAAAAATGTCAAAGTCATTAGGAAACTTTTTTCTTTTAAGAGAAGTTTTAGAACATTACGAAGGAAGAGTTATTAGATTTTTTGTTTTAGGAGCTCAATATAGAAAAACTATTGATTTTTCAGATAACGAATTACAACAAAGTAAAACTGGATTAGAAAGAATTGATAATGCTATATTAAGAATAAAAGAAAAAGTTAAAGATGGATTTATAGAAGATGGAGATGATTTATCATCTTTAAAATCAGATGTAGAAAATGCTAAAGAAAGATTTATAGCTGCAATGGATGAAGATTTTAATACAGCTCAAGGAATTGGTGTAATATTTGAACTGGTAAAAAAAATAAATAAATATGCTGAAGTAGAAAAATTATCTCAACAGGGAATAAAAAATCTTGAAATGGCAGATACTTTTATAACTTATATAATGGAAGAAGTATTAGGAGTGTTATTAAAGAAAAATGAAGAAAATTTAGGAAATTTAACATCTGAATTAGTTGAATTTTTGTTAGAATTAAGAAGAAAAGCAAGAGTAGAAAAAAACTGGGCATTATCTGATGAAATAAGAAATAGACTTTTAGAAATGGGAATCAAAATAAAAGATGGAAAGGATAAAACAACATGGTCTCTATAGATTTAAGAGAAAAAAGTGGGGTAGTATTAGCCTATTTAGGAGATTCCATATGGGAAGTTAATGTTAGAGAATATTTTTTTATGAAAGGCTATAATTTAAGACATATGAATAATGAAGTAGTAAAGTATGTTAATGCAAAAGCCCAAAGTAAAATATTAAATAAGATATTAAAAGATGTAGATGAAAAATATAAACAACTTATAAATAGATCAAAAAATGGAAGGATAAAATCTTTTCCAAAAACTTGTACTCCTCAAGAGTATAGAGAAGCAACAGCATTTGAAGCATATATTGCAGCTTTATATTTAGATGGTAATATTGATGAAATAAGAAATATAGTGAAATTAAATATAGACTTGGAGGGAAAAGATGGGATTATTTAAGTTTGGATCAAGAAGAGGAATAGGAATAGATTTAGGTACAGCTAATACACTTGTTTATAATAAAAAAACGCAAGAGATAGTATTAAATGAACCATCAGTAGTTGCAGTTGAAAGAGAAACAAGAAAGGTTTTAGCAGTTGGGAACGAAGCAAAGGCAATGATAGGTAAAACTCCAGATTCTATAGTTGCTATAAAACCTTTAAGTGAAGGGGTTATTGCTGATTATGATGTAACAGAAGCTATGATAAAATATTTTATAAAAAAAGTATTTGGAAATACTATGTTTATGCCAGATGTAATGATATGTGTTCCAATTGATGTAACAGGAGTAGAAAAAAGAGCGGTATTAGAAGCTGCTTTATCAGCAGGAGCTAAAAGAGCATATTTAATAGAAGAAGCTAGAGCAGCAGCTTTAGGAGCAGGATTAGATATATCAGCACCAACAGGAAATATGATAGTTGATATTGGTGGAGGATCTACAGATGTTGCTGTGATTTCTTTTGGTGGGACAGTTGTAAGTAAAACTATTAGAATTGCAAGTAATAACTTTGATAATGATATTGTGAGATATGTTAAAAAAACTCATAATTTGTTAATAGGAGATAGAACAGCAGAACAAATAAAAATAAAAATAGGGACAGCTATTCCTTTGGAAGAAGAAGAAAGTATAGTTGTAAAAGGAAGAGATTTAGTAATGGGGCTTCCAAAATCAGTAACGATAACATCTGAAGAAGTAAGAGAAGCAATTAATGATTCATTAATGCAAATAGTATCTTGCGTAAAAGAAGTTTTGGAAAAAACTCCTCCAGAATTAGCTTCAGATATAGTTGATAGAGGAATAGTAATGGCAGGAGGAGGTTCTTTAATAAGAAACTTCCCTAAATTAATAGCTCAACATACTCAATTACATGTTAGATTATCAGAAGAGCCTCTTATGAATGTTGTTAGAGGAGCGGGGCTAGCTATGGACCAATTAGATGTATTGAAAAAAATAGAGAAAGCAGAGAGGTAATTATGTTTAAAGATATTTCTTCCAATGAGGAAGCTAAAATATTTTTAAAAAATGAGTTGAAAAATAAAAAAAAGAGTGGAACATATATATTTTATGGAGAGGATAGGGAGCTTATTTTTAAATTTGCTCTCTCTTTTTCCAAAGGTTTAACTTGTAAAAATTATGAGGATGATTTTTGTGATGAATGTGAAAGCTGTAAAAGAATGAACTCTTTAACTCATGGAGATTTAGAAATATTTGAAGATATAAAGATAGAAGATGTAAGAAAAATTTCATATAGAGCTTCAACTTCTTCTTATGAAGGAGGAAATAGAATTTTTATTTTAAAAGATTTAGATAGATTAAATAAAGAATCCTCTAATGCTTTACTTAAGTTAATAGAAGAGCCTAGGGATGGAGATTATTTCATATTGCTTATGAAAAATTTAAATTTAATTTCAACAATAAAATCTAGATCAATAATTTTAAAAATAAAAAATAGAACTTTTGATGAATTAGAAGTAACTGAAGAAATATATAAATTTTTCAGAGGAAATGGACACGATATATTAAATTATAAGAAAGAAAATTTAGATTTAAAAAAAGCATATATATATTCTGATATTCAAAAGGTTATTGAAAGTTATATAGAGAATAAAGATATAGAAAGTAAAATGAATATTTATAAAGCATTGATAGATTTTTATAAAAATAAAGAATATATAGGAAAAGCAGAACAACTTAAATTTGCAGAGGATATAGCTAATTCTTGTGGAAAAGAAAGGATAATAGCTATGGAGATATGTAATTATATGAGTTATTTTATAAAAGATTATAATAAATTAGAAAAGTTACTAAAAATTAAAAATTGTATAAAAAGTAACGTTAATTTAAGGGTATTATTTAGAGTGTTTATTTTAGAAATATAAAACTTAGAGATTTATATATCTCTAAGTTTTTTTTTGCTTAAAATATTTTTAATTATATTAATACCAGTATGTATTTTTTCTAAATCTGTTGAAATAAAACAAATTCTAAATTTTGAATTTTTTCTTCTATCCTGATAAAAAATATAACCAGGTAAAATTAAAACTCCTTTAATTTTGCAAAGAGTATAGAACAACTCTTCATCTATTTCAGTTTTTAGTTGAAGCCAAATAAAGAAACCACCATATGGGACATGCATTATTTTAAGATAAGGAATTTTTTTTAATAAATATAGAGCATAATTATGCCTTGTTTCTAATTTTTTCTTATATTTTTTTATAAAAGTATTCATATGGTTATTTCTAATAAATAATTCTATTATTTTTTGAGAAATATTAGAAGGAGAAGCTTCTAAACTAACAATTTCTAAAGAAATTTTTTCTTTAAAAATCGTAGGAACTATTAATAAAGCAACTTGTAATTCATTTGAAATAATTTTAGAGAAATCTTTAATATAAAAAACTCGTTCATTTCCGATTTTATCTAAACTTTTAAAAGTTATAGGTTTATTTATATTGTAAAAGAAATCAGATAAATTATCTTCTTCTATAATGTAAAAGTCATGTTTATTAGCAAGATTTAAAAGATGTAGTTTTTTTTCTACAGACCATGAAATCCCAGAAGGATTTTGAAAGTTAGGAGCTTCATAAACAAAATCTATTTTATATTGATTAAGAATATTTTCAAAATCATGAAAATCCCAACCGTCATCTAAAAGATGCACACCATGGATATTTGCGAATGGTTCTAATAAGGTTATTGTGTTATAATGTGTAGGATCAGAAACAGCAATATTTAATTTTTTATCATGATAAAAAGATCGCATTATAATTTCTAAGCATTGTTGAGTTCTGGAAATTGAAAAAATATTATCTTTATGAACAAAAATATTATCACTTTCTATCCATTCAGATATAAAATTTATAAAACTTGGAAGTCCTTGTATGTATTTAAAATCATTTAAAACAAAATCTTCAGAAGAAAAAATTTCTTTTAAAAGTTTTTGATAGAGAAATTTATTAAAAAAAGAACTATCTATTTCAGATTTAGAAAAATCAATAGTTTTATTTGTTTTTATTTCAGTTTTTTTATAATTTTTTAAAATAGTTTTAATCTTTTTGTTATTTTTAAATTTAGTGTTATTTTTTATATATATTCCCTTAGAAGGAATTATATTGATATAACCATTTATTTCTAAAAGTTCAAGACTTTTAGAGATTGTTCTTGAACTCACTAAATATTCTTTAGTGAGAGCTCTAGTGGAAGGGAGTTTATTATCAGTAAAGTGATTTTTTAATATTTTTTCTTTTAAATCATTATAAATTTTTAAATATAAGAATTGTTTCATAAAATCACCTCTTCAAAATTGTTATAAATATTTTAACATATAGAAAAGTGATGTACAACAGTTTATCTAATTATTGTTTACAAGAGATTAAAAATATAGTATATATATTAATATAAAAGTTAATGTTTTAAAAATAAACATAGTTTTACGAAAAGGAGAGAAAATGGAAAATTTTAATTTTATAAGTCCAACTAAAATAGTATTTGGAAAAGATAGTCATTTGGATGTAGGAAAATTAGTAGGGGAATATTCAAAAAAAATATTACTACATTATGAAGGAGATGGTTCTTTAATAAAAAAATTAGGAATTTATGAAAAAGTTTTAAATTCACTAAAAAAAGAAAATATAGAAATTATAGAGTTAGGGGGAGTAGTACCAAATCCTAGGTTATCTCTTGTAAATGAGGGAATTAAAATCTGTAAAGAAGAAAAAATAGAATTTATTCTTGCTATAGGTGGGGGAAGTGTAATTGATTCTTCAAAAGCAATAGCTTTAGGGACAGTTTATGATGGAAATGTTTGGGATTTTTTTACAGGAAAGAATACTCCTAAAAGTTCTTTAGGTGTAGGAGTTGTATTAACTATTCCAGGATCTGGATCAGAAATGTCAGAAAGTTCAATAATTACAGATGAATTAAATGAACTTAAATGTGTTTGCGATACAGAAAAGAATTTTCCTAAATTTTCAATATTAGATCCAGAAGTTTGTTTTTCAATTCCAGATTCTTTAATGGGAGCAGGAGTTGCAGATATATTATCGCATTTAATGGAAAGATATTTTAGTCAAAGTATCCATACAGAATTAAGCGATAGTTTAATGGAAGCAGCTATGAGGACAGTTATAAAATTTGGACCTAAAATAATGAAAAACAGAAAAGATTATAATAATTGCGCTCAAATAATGTGGGCAGCAACTGTGGCTCATAATGGAATGATAGCTTGTGGAAGAGTTGCTGATTGGTCATCTCATAGAATAGAACATGAAATAAGTGGAATTTATGATATAACTCATGGAGCAGGAATGGCAATTATTTTTCCAACTTGGATAGATTATGTGAAAGATGATAATATAGAAGTTATGAATAGATTTTCAAAAGAAGTTTTCGGTGTAAATACAATTTCTGAGGGAATTAAAGAATTGAAGAAATTTTTTAAAGAATTAGGATTAAAAGAGAAGTTGTCAGATTTCAATATAACAAATGAAAAATTTGAATTGATGGCAGAGAAAGCTTTAGCTGGAAGTGAAACATTAGGTAGATTTAAAAAATTATCGAAAGAAGATTTAATTAAAATAATGGAAATTTCTAAATAAGAAAGAGGGTAATATGTTATTAGAAAAAGAGAGAATAGAATTAATGAATTATGGTAAAAGAATGATTACAGAAGGTTTAACTAAAGGAACAGGAGGAAATCTTAGTATATGTAATAGAGAAAAAAACTTAATGGCAGTTACTCCTAGTGGGGTTGGTTATTTAGAAATTGTTCCTGAAGATATTGTTATACTAGATGTTGATACAGGAGATATAGTAGAGGGAGATAGAGTTCCATCAAGTGAATCAGATATGCATAGAATTTTTTATAAATATAGAAAAGATATCAATGCAATGGTACATACCCATTCTAAATATTCAGCAGGACTTTCTTGTACAGGAAATAAATTGCCTGCAATTCATTATTTATTAGCAGTGGCAGGAGTAGATGTACCTTGTGCAAAATATGCAACTTATGGAACTGTAAAATTAGCTAAAACTGCTTATGAAGCAATGAAGGATACCAAGGCAGTTTTATTAAGTAATCATGGATTGTTAACAGGAGGAAAAAATTTAGGAGAAGCTTATAATATAGCTGAAAATGTTGAATTTTGTTGTGAACTTTATTTTATTTCAAAAGTTATGGGAAAACCATTTATATTAGAAGAAAAAGAAATGAAAAATGTGATAGAAAGATTTAAAGACTATGGAGAAAGAATAGAAGAGCATGAAAAAATATAGGTAATTAAAGAAGTTAATATGTATATATATAAAAATAAAGGAGGGGTTTATGGAGAAGAAAGGAAATATAAGAGGGTTGTTGCCGTTGATGGTGTTTATTATTTTATATGCAGGAGCAGGTTTATTTTTAGGAGATTTTAGTAAAATGCCACTCTTAGTAGCTTTTGTTATTACATCAGGAGTTGCAATAACTTTAAATAATAAAGATAATCCAATATCTTTAAATGATAGAATAGATATATTTTGTAAAGGAGCAGGGGATCCTACATTAATTTTAATGGTTGTTATCTTTATATTAGCAGGTGCATTTTATTCAGTTGCAAATGCAATGGGAGCTGTTAATTCAACAGTAAATTTAGGATTATCATTATTGCCAGCTAAGATGTTATTACCAGGATTATTTTTAGTTGGTTGTGCTTTAAGTTTTTCAATGGGAACATCAATGGGAACAGTGAGTGCTTTAACTCCAGTTGCAGTTGGAATAGCTACAGAAACAGGGATAGCATTACCTTTAGTTTGTGGAGTAGTAGTAGGTGGAGCCATGTTTGGAGATAATTTATCTTTTATTTCAGATACAACAATAGCTGCTACAAGAACACAAGAAGTTGAGATGAGAGATAAATTTAGAGTTAACTTTTCAATAGTTTTACCAGCGGTTTTAATTAATTTAGTATTAATATCAATGGCTGGTGGAAGTGGAGTTGTTGGAAAAGCATATGAATATAATTTAATAAATATAATTCCTTATATTTCAATAATAATATTGGCTCTTATTGGATTAAATGTAATTTATACTTTAGGGACAGGAATATTAGTAGGAGTAGCAATAGGGATAATGAATGGAAGTTTTACTTTTGTAGAAACTTTTGGAGTGTTACAAAGAGGAATGGGTTGGATGGAAGATATTTCAATGATAGCTATATTAGTAGGTGGAGTAGTGGCAACAATGCATCATTTTGGTGGTATTGATTGGTTATTAGAAAACTTAACATCTAGAATAAAAAGTAAAAAAGGTGCAGAATTTGGAATTGCAGGACTAGTAAGTTTACTAGATTTAGCAACAACAAATAATACTGTAGCGATTATTACTGCAGGTCCTTTAGCAAGAGATATAGCAGACGAATTTGGTGTAGATCGTAGAAGAGTAGCAGGACTTTTAGATTTATTTGCCTCAGCATTTCAAGGGTTAATGCCTTATGCAGGTCAATTATTAATGGCAGCAGGAATGGCTAAAATATCTCCAGCATCTATTGTACCTTATTCATGGTATTCTATGTTAATGTTAGTTATGGGATGTATAGCAATAATGATTAATAAGCCTAATTTAAAAAAAGTAAAATAATATAAAGAAAAGAGGAAAAATAAATGGATAGAAAGGATAAAGATTTAGCATTTATGTTGAGATATGAAAATATAGCTTGGTATGAAGATGGAAAGGTAAAGATACTAGATAGAAGAATTTATCCAAAAGAAATTAAATTTGTAGAATGTATTGATTATAAAGAAGTAAAACAAGCTATTACAGATATGGTGACTCAAAGTGCGGGACCATATACTGCTGCAGGAATGGGAATGGCTTTAGCAGCTTACCAATGTAAAAAAATGAAGTTAGAAGAGCAAATTAATTATTTAAAAAATGCTTCAGAAGTAATATCTCATGCTCGCCCAACTACAGTCAACAGAATGAAAATGATAACAAGTTCTTGTGCTGAAGTTGGTATTGAAGCTTTAAAAAAAGGGAATTCTGCAATAGAAGCAATATTTCAAAGAACGATAGATTCTCTAGAGAGAAGATATGGGAGAATGTCAGAAGTAGCAGTTAATTTAGTTAATTTATTTCCTAAAAAAGGGAAAATTATGACACAGTGTTTTGGAGAAACAATTGTAGGATGTATGGGAAGAGAAATAAAAAGACAGAATAAAGAAATTGAATTTTATTGTCCTGAAACAAGACCTTATTTGCAGGGAGCTCGTTTAACTGCAAGTGTTTTAAAAAATCAAGGATTTAAAGTGACAGTTATAACAGATAATATGCCAGCTTGGACAATTAAAGAAAAGAAAATAGATGTTTTTACTTCAGCAGCAGACACCATTTGTATGGATGGAAATATAGTTAATAAGGTAGGGACTATGCAAATCGCAATTTGTGCAAAACACTTTGGAATACCATATTTTGTAACAGGAATTCCAGATGAAGGGAAATATTTAGAAAATATTGTAATTGAGGAAAGAGATTCAAAAGAAGTTATTAGCTGCAATGGAATAAGAAATACATTAGAGGGTGTAGAAGGATATTATCCAGCATTTGACATTACTCCTCCAGAATTTGTGAGCGCAGTAGTTACAGATCAAGGAATCTATTCTCCTTATAATTTGAAAGAATATTTCAAAACAGAAGTAGAACAATATTATTAAAAGAAAGAAGGTAAAGTTAATATGGAAAAATATAAAGAACATTTTCGATTATCTGTTGCTGACGCAATAAACTACACTAAAGATTTTAATATATTTGATAAGAATTCTAAATTAAAAGGCGAAGAAATTGGAGATGGAAATATAAACTATATTTTTAGAATAATAGATGAAACTAATAATAAATCAGTTGTCTTAAAGCAAGCTGACAAATTTTTAAGATCATCAGGAAGACCTTTAGATTTAGCTAGAAGCAAAATAGAGGCAGAAATATTAAGAATAGAAGGTCAATATTCAGAAAAATCAGTACCAAAAATATACCGTTATGATGATATTATGTGTGTTATTGTTATGGAAGATATATCAGAATTTAAAAATTTAAGAAAAGAATTGTTGGAAGAAAAAATATTTCCTAATTTTTCAGATGAAATAAGTAGTTTTTTAGTAGATACATTACTTCCTACAACAGATTTAGTTATGGATTCTGCAGAAAAAAAAGATAAGGTTCAAACTTTTATTAATAAAGAATTATGTGATATTTCAGAATGTCTTGTTTTTACAGAACCTTATGATGATTATAAAAAAAGAAATATAATATTAAAAGAAAATGAAACTTTGGTTAAAGAAAAATTATATGATGATAAGGAATTACATTTAGAAGTATCTAAATTAAAAAATAATTTTATGAATAATGCACAAGCCTTGATTCATGGTGATTTACATTCAGGTTCAATCTTTATAAATGAAAGAGGAATAAAAGTAATTGATCCGGAATTTGCCTTCTATGGACCTATGGGGTATGATATAGGAAATGTAATAGGAAATTTATATTTTCCCTTGATAAATAAAAAATATTTGATGAAAGCTAGTGAAGATAAAGAGAAATTCATTAAATGGTTATCAACTTCTATAGAAGAAATTTATGATATGTTTATTTATAAATTTAAAAACAAATATAAAGAATTAGTAAAAAAACCTCTTTATCATGAAGAAAATTTTATGGATTGGTATTTATCAGAAGTACTAGCTGATTCATTAGGATCTGCAGGTCTTGAAATAATCAGGAGAGTAGTGGGAGATACAAAAGTTATTGAAATAGAAGGAATAGAAAATATTGAAAAAAGAATTTTAGTTGAAAGAGAATTGCTTGAAATAGGAATTAGATTTATAAAAGAAAGATACAAGATAAAAAAAGGAAATCAGTTATAAAAAAAGGGATGCATATGCATCCTTTTTTTCTTGTTTTGATATCTAATAGAGGTTATAATTAAAAGGAAAGAAAGTATAACTAGGAGGTAAAAATGAGAATATTACATACTTCAGATTGGCATTTTGGGAAGAAATTAGAAGGAATGAAAAGAATAGAAGAACAAGAAAAATTTATAAATAACTTAAAGAATATAGTACAGGGAGAAGAACCAGATTTAATACTTATAGCAGGAGATATTTTTGATACTCCCAATCCTTCAGCAGAAGCAGAAACTTTATTTTTTGAATCATTAAAAAAGATATCTTTAAATGGCAAAATTGGAGTTATAATAATACCAGGAAATCACGATAATGGAGAAAGATTATCAGCAGCAAAATCTTTAGTTAAAGATATTGGAGTAATAATTTATAAGAAGCCTTATGAAATAAAAAAATTAGGAAAGTATGGCAATATGGAAATTGTAGAGTCTTATGAGGGAGGTATTCTTTTAAAAATAAATAAAGAAAAATTATTTTTATATTCTTTACCTTATCCTAGTGAAACAGCTTTAAATGAAATTTTTGAAGAAGGTAAATATTCTGAAAGAATAGGAGAAATATTAAGAGAGGGAATAAAGAATAATAAAACAAATACCCCTACTGTTATAATGGGACATTTATTTGTAACAAAAGAAGATAAAGATATTGAACTAGGGGGATCTATGGCTGTTAAAGTTAGTGATTTACCAGATGTAGATTATATAGCTCTAGGACATATTCATAAACCAATGAAGTTTAATTCTAAGAGAGCCTGTTATTCAGGATCTCCAATAGAATATAGATCTACAGAAAATAGTTTTTTGAAAAAAGTGTTTATAGTGGAAATAAAAGGAAATCTTAACACTGATATTAAAGAGATTATATTAGAAAATTATAAACCAATAAGAGAATATACTTCAAATTCTATAGAGGAAGCTATTGAAGTTTCTGAAAAATTAAAAGACAGAGATGAGTGGATTTATTTAACAATAAAAACTAAAACTCATTTAAAATCAAGTGAAATAAGAAAAATAAAAGAGAATAAAAATATAGTTGAGATAATTCCTGTTTTATTAGGAGAAAAAAGTTATAGTGAAGAGATCGATTATTCAGAAATTAATATAAAAGAAGCTTTTTTAGAATTCTATAAAAATAAAGATGGGATTTCTCCATCTAAAGAAATAGTAAATCTTTTTGAAAAACTAGTTGGAGATGATGAATAATGAGACCAATAAGATTAGAGATAGAGGGGCTACAAAGTTTTAAAGAAAGACAAATAATAGATTTTGAAAAATTATCAGAATACGGACTGTTTGGAATTTTTGGGGAAACAGGAAGTGGTAAATCAACTATACTAGATGGAATGATTCTTGCTTTATTTGATGAAATTCCAAGAAATAGAATAGATGGAAATAAAAGTAGTCTTTTAAATTCTATAAACGAGAGATCTAGTAAGATGGAAGTATATTATTCTTTTGCTTTGGGAGAAGATATATATGAAATTAAAAGAAATTATAAAAGGGGAAAATCAAAGGGGCAAGAAGTAATAAATTCAAAAGATGCAATATTAATAAAAAATGGAAATATATTAGCAAACAAAAAAACAGAAGTAAAGAATATATTAAATAAAGAATTTGGTTTAGATGTTGATGATTTTTCTAGAACTGTTGTTTTACCTCAAGGAAAATTTAATGAATTTTTAAAATTAAGAGGAAAAGAAAAAATAAAAATGTTAGAAAAAATATTTGCGTTAGAGAAATATGGAGAAAAGTTAGAAATAAAAATTTCTAAAGAAAAAAGACATTGGTATATGGAAAGTGAAAAATATAGAAATCAAATTATTGGGAAGGGAGAAATAGATCTAGAAGAAATAAAAAAATTAGAAACTAACTTCAAAGAAAAACAAGAATTTTTAAAAAGTTCTTTAAAAGAAAAGGAAACATTTGATAAAGAATATAATGAAGAAAAAAAATTAAGAGAATTATTGGATGAAAAAAATAAACTAAATATAGTTAAAGAAGGACTTTTAAAAGAAGAAAAAGTTATAACTAATTTTAAGGATATTTTAAAAAGAAATAATTTAGGAAAAGAATTAAAAATAGAAATAGAAAGTTTGTCATTATTGACAAAAAAATTAGAAGAAAAAAAAGAATATAATTTGAAATTAAATAAAGATAAATTAAGTGAAGAAAACAATATAGAAGATTTAAAAGAAAAACAAAATAAAATAATATTACAAAAAGAAAAATATATAAAAGAAAAAGAAAATATTGTGTTTAATGTTGAAGAATTAAGAAAAATTAATAATTTATATGGAGAAAAAAGCAAATTATTAATAAAAAAAGATCAAGAAAAAAATATAGTAAATAATCTATCAATGAAAGAGATTGAAAAAAAAGAAAATATTATTAATAAAGAAAAAAATCAAAAAGATTTAGACATAAAGAAAAAAGAAAAAGAAGAATTTAAAAAAATAGATAAAAATATACTAATTGAAAAAGAAAAAATAATAAAAGAACAAATAGAATTTATTAGATTAGCTAAACAAGAAAAAAAAGAAAAAGAAATTAAAGAGGAATTATTAGAAAAATTAAAAAAAGAAAAAGAAGAAACAATAAAGAAAAAAATGAATTATTTAAAAAAAATAAAAGAAAAAAATGAGGAATTGAAAAAAAGTTTTGCCTACAAATTATATAAAGAATTAAAGGATGGAGAAGCTTGTCCTGTCTGTGGCTCTACTAATCATAAAAAAATGGATATAGATGATTTAAAGAGTAGTGATATAGAAAAAGAATTAGAATTGTTACTTAAGGAAAAGGATAAAGTTTTAGGAGAAGAAGGAAGATTAATAGAGAGAATAAATAAAATAGAAGAAGAATTAAATATCTTTAAAATTAAATATAAAAATTTAGATATGGAATTAGATGAAAAAAATATAAAAGAGGCACTAGAGTTATTAAATAGAGAAAATATTCAAATGGAAAAAGAAGAAGAAGAATTCATGGAGTTAAATACAGTTATAATAAAAAAAGAATCAGAAAAAAATCTTTTATTAAGAGATGAAAAAAGGATAAAAAAAGAATTAGATAATTTAAATGAAGAGTATCTAATGTTAACAAAAGAAATTAAAATTAAAGAATCAGAAATTTTAAATGAGTACGAAGATTTATCTAAAGAATCTATAGATTTCTTAGAAGAAAAAAAGAAAAAACTAGAGGAAAATCAAGATAGGATTTATAAATTACAAAATAGTATTGAAATTATAGACAAAAAAGTATTAGAAAATTATGATATTTTAAAAGAAAAAATTAAAAATCAAGAAAAAATAAACCAGTTATTAATAAAAGAAGAAACAGAATTAAATCTTATTATTGAGGATATACATATAAAAAGTACTAAACTAAATGAAAATATAGAGAATTCTGTATTTAAAAATAAAGAAGAAATAGAAAAAAGTATATTAAATGATGAAAAATATAAAGAAATTGAAAATGAAATAAATTATTATGAAAAAAATTTTTTAAGAATAATAACCTTATTAGAAGAAACAGAAAAATCAATAGCAGGTAGAAATCAAAGTATTGAAAAATGGGAAAATTTAGAATTAAAAAATAAAGAATTAAAAGATAAAAATGAGTTATTAAAAATAGAGATTTCAACTTTGGAGAAAGATATTAAAGGAAAACATAAACTTTTAAAAGAACTAGAAGAAATAATTAAATTAAAAAATAACGCTGAAAAACAATATGAAATAGCAGAAGAACTTGGTAAAAAATTAAAAGGAAGAGCTTTTGTAGAATTTTTATCTGTGAAAAAACTAAAAAGTATTGTTTATCAGGCTTCTCAGAGATTAAAAAGAATAACAAATGGAAGATATCAGCTTATCTCTGATGAAGAATGTGATTTTTTTGTTATAGATTATTTTAACGAAGGGTCTCAAAGAAGATGTTCTACTTTATCAGGCGGAGAAACCTTTATAGTTTCTTTATGCCTTGCTTTGGCTCTTTCAAATCAAATGCAACTTAAAGGGAAAGTACAACTTGAGTTTTTTTTCTTAGATGAAGGTTTTGGAACATTGGATGAAAAATTATTAGATAAAGTTATTGAGTCTTTAGAGAATATAAACAGTGAAGAAAGATTAAAGGTAGGAATAATTACTCATTTAGAGGAATTAAAAGTAAGAATAATAAGAAGTTTAGAAGTTAGTCCAGCAGTTCCTGGAATAAAAGGAAGTGAGGTAAAAATTATCTAAAAATTACTTTATTAAAATTTATTTTTTTATTTAGAAAAGCCTTGTATATAATTGAAAAATAGTAAGAAATATGGTAAAATTTTGTATTGTGGATAATTGTGTAAAATAACTTTTATAAGTTATTAAAAGAAGAAAAAGAGGATGTGAATTAATGAAAATATTTATTGCTCCAATGGCAGGAGTAACAGATTATACATTTAGATCTATTTTAAGTGAATTTAACCCAGATATGATTTTTACAGAAATGGTTAGTGTTAATGCTATAGATGCTTTAAATGATAAAACTTTAAATAAACTTTTAAGATTAAGAGAGGGAGAATCAGTTCAAATTTTTGGAAATGATGTTGAAAAAGTTATTAAAAGTGTTAAATATTTAGAAAGTAAAGGGGTAAAACATATAGATTTAAATGCAGGATGTCCTATGGCAAAGATAGTGAAAAATGGATATGGATCAGCTTTAGTTGCAAATCCTGAAAAAATAAAAGAAATTTTACAGGCTATGAAAGATAATTTAAAGAAAGAAACAACTATTTCTGTTAAAATAAGAGTAGGATATAAAGGAATTAGTGAATATATAAAAATTGCTAAAATAGCAGAAGAAATAGGATGTACTCATATAACAGTTCACGGAAGAACTAGAGAACAAATGTATACGGGTAAAGCTGATTGGTCAAAAATAAAAGAAATTAAGGAAGCTGTTAATATTCCAGTTATAGGAAACGGGGATATATTTACTACAGAAGATGCTATAGAAAGAATAAATTATTCAAAAGTTGATGGAGTTATGTTAGCTAGGGGAATTTGTGGAAATCCATGGCTAATTAGAGAAATAAGAGAAATGTTAGAATTTGGTGAAGTTAAAAATAAAGTAACTCCAGAAGAAAAAATAAATATGGCTATTAAACATATAAAAATGGCGCAAGAAGATAATCAAGGAAATAGAAAATTTATTTTTGAAATGAGGAAGCATATTTGTTGGTATTTGAAAGGAATAAGAGGTTCTTCAGATGCCAAAAATAGAATAAATAAAGAAGAAAATTATTTAGAAGTAATAAGAATTTTAGAAGAATTAAGAAGGGAGCAAAAGATAAATGATTAAAGAGACTCCTCTTATGAAACAATATAATGAAATAAAAAAGCAGTATAATGACAGTATACTGCTTTTTCGTCTTGGAGATTTTTATGAAATGTTTTATGAAGATGCTAAAATAGCATCAAAAGAGTTAGGAATAACATTAACAAGACGTAATAAAAAAATGGATGTTCCTCTAGCAGGAGTTCCATATCATTCTGTAGCCTCATATATTTCAAAATTAGTAAGTAAAGGTTATAGTGTAGCTATTTGTGAACAAACAGAAGATCCTAAAGATGCAAAAGGGATTGTAAAAAGAGAAGTTGTAAGAGTAATAACTCCAGGAACAATAATTGATACAGAATATTTAGATGAGAAAACTAATAACTATTTAATGTGTGTAATTTTAAAAAATGAAAAAGCAGCAATTTCTTATGTTGATATAATGACTGGAGAATTTAAAGTTTCTGAATTTCAGGGAGAAAATTTAATATATAGAGTGTTAGGAGAAGTTAATAAAATATCTCCAAAAGAATTGATAACTGATGAAAAAAGTTATGATGAATTAAAAGATAATCTTGAAAGTTATAGGATGCTGGAAAATATAAAGATTAATAAAACTTTACCAGTAAGAAACTCAAAAAAATATTTATTAGATTATTTTAAAATTAAATCTTTAGATAGTTTTGGAATAAAGGGAAAGGATGAAATTATATCAGTTTCTGGAATGATATTAAAATATGTAAATGATTTACAAAAAGGAAAAGAATTGCCTTTTACGAATATTTTATGTGTAAATTCAGAAAATGTAATGGAATTAAATTTAACTACTCAAAAAAACTTAGATATAATTTCTAATTATAAAGGAGAAACTTCGAATGGAACGTTACTTTGGATATTGGATTATTGTAAAAGTTCTATGGGAAGTAGATTATTAAAGAAAATAGTAAAAAATCCATTACTTAATATAAAAAAAATAAAGCAAAGACAAGAAGATATAGGATTTTTTATTGATGAAGTTTTATTAAGAGAAGAAATAAGAGAACAATTAAAAAATATTTATGATATAGAAAGAATTATAGGGAAATTAATACTTGAAACTGTTAATGGTAGGGATTTAATAGCGTTGAAACAATCTATCTTAAGTAGTTTAGAGTTATATAAATTGTTGAATGATAGTAAAATTCTAGATATAAAGTTAGAAAAATTAATAGATATATATAATTTAGTAGAAGAGTCTATAGTTGAAGAGCCTCCTTTTTCAATAAGAGAAGGGGGGATAATAAAAGCAGGATATAATAAAGAGTTAGATGAATTGAGAGATATTTCTAATAATGGGAAAGATTATATTTTAAAAATAGAAGCTTCAGAAAGAGAAAAAACAGGAATAAAAGGGTTAAAAATAAAATATAATAAAGTATTTGGGTATTTTTTAGAAGTAACAAAAGCTAATATAGCTTTAGTTCCAGAATACTATATAAGAAAGCAAACTTTAACAAATGCAGAAAGATATATCATCCCAGAATTAAAAGAGTATGAGGAAAAAGTTTTAAATGCTAAAAATAAAATAGAAAGTTTAGAATATTATTTATTTAAAGAAATAACAAGTAGTATAAAAAAATATAAAGAGGAATTACAAGATTTAAGTTTTAAATTAGCATATCTAGATGTTACAACAAATTTAGCTCATGTTGCAATAAAGAATTCATATGTGAAACCTGAAATTAGTGAAGATAAAAATTTAGAAATAATAGGAGGAAGACATCCTATTGTTGAGAAATTAATTCCTGCAGGAGAATTTGTTAAAAACAAAGTTCTTATGAACAAAAATAAAAACTTAATAATTTTAACCGGACCAAATATGTCAGGAAAATCAACTTATATGAAACAAGTTGCTTTAATAATAATAATGGCCCATATAGGATCATATGTGCCTGCTGATTATGCAAAAATAGGATTGGTAGATAAAATTTTTACAAGAATTGGGGCAAGTGACGATTTAATGACAGGGCAATCAACGTTTATGTTGGAGATGAGCGAAGTAGCAAATATTTTAAATAGTGCTACAAACAAATCGTTTATTATTTTAGATGAAATAGGAAGAGGAACTTCTACTTTTGATGGAATTTCCATTGCGACAGCTATAACAGAGTATATTCATGATAAAATAAAGGCTAAAACAATATTTGCAACTCATTATCATGAATTGACTCAATTAGAAGAAAGATTAGAAAATGCAGAAAACTATAGGATAGAAGTATCAGAAGATAAAGATGAAATAAAATTTTTAAGAGAGATTGTAAAAGGTGGAGCAGATAAATCTTACGGTATTGAAGTTGCCAGATTAGCAGGATTACCTAAAGAGATACTTAAAAATTCTAAAAAGATATTATCGGTTTTAGAAAAAAGAAAAAATATTGTAGAAAGAAAATTAGGAGAAGAACAGATGATATTGTTTGGAACTAATTTGAATACAAATATGGAACTAGAAAAAAAGGAAGAGAAAAAAGTATTAGAAGTTAGTGAAATATCCAAAGAAGAAGAATTAGCTTTAAGGTTGGTAAAGGAAGTGGATATAAATAATTTAACTCCAATGGAAGCATTGCTTAAATTTAATGAGCTCAAAAAAATATTGAGCTAGGAGGAAAAAATGAAAAAGAAAATTTTATATTTGTTAGGCTTAGTAGGAGTGTTAATTTTAGGATATTTTAATTATTATAAGGAAGAAGAAGGGATAAAAGAGGTTTCAACAAAAATAGAGACAATAGATGTGAATTATACTTCTTTAGGTTATAAAATAAAGGCAATTAAGCAAATAGATGATACAAAACTAAATATAACAAATTTTGAAAATGCAGAAATTAATTTTAAGGAAATGGAATTAAAAGCAAATAATGTATTATTAGATTCAGCTAAAAATATTTTTTTAGAAAATAATATTTATGGAAATAATGGTAAAAATTGGGAATTTACATCAGAAAAGCTATCATATAATCAACTAAAAGATTTACTTAGTTCAGATACAGGAGTGAAAGCTTTTAATAAAAAAGAAGATTTAGAAATTCAAAGTAAGATTTTTAGAACGAATAAAAGCTTTACTTATATAGAATTAAACGAAGATATTGTTTTAGAAAATCAAGGATTAAGATTAAAAGCAGATAAAGGAAGATATACCTCAAGTAATAAAGTTATGATTTTAAGTGGAAATGGTATAATAGAATCATCGGACTCAAGAGAAGATATTTTACAAGGAAAATTTGAAAAAGGAAGATACAATAGTAAAACAGGAGTATTAGAAATTTTTAGCCCATTTGAAATAAATTATAATGGTGTTATCCTTAAGGGGAAAGAATTATGGTATAATAATCTAAGTGAAGAAATTAAAATTGATCAAGAACCTGAAATTTATTTAAAAAAAGATTCTGGATTGGAAAAATACGAAGGAAAAGAAGGAAAGTTTAGCTCTGATAAAATTCAAGGAAATCTTAAGGATATGGTTTTTAATTTTTTAGGAAATGCCAAGGGTCAAATAATTTCCTTAGACAAACAAACAAATAAAAAGATAATATCAAGTTATAAAGGAAATAATTTAAAAGTTTATTTAAAAAAAGAAAACTCAGGCTATGACATTTCTGAAATTAAAGGGAAAGAAAAAGTTGTAATTTCAAGAGATAATCAAGTATTGAAATCAGATGAGATTTATATAAATTTATATAAAAATATTGCTTTTGGAGAAAAAGATAATAAAATTATTTTAAATGATTCAAAAGGAGAAACTATAATAATTGGAGATAAATTTAAAGGATATTTAGATAAAAAAGTATTTAATTCAGTAGGAAATGTAAAAATAGAAAATATAGGAAAAAACGGTAAGACTACAGTAATAACAGGGGATAAAGGAACTGTAGATGACACAAAAAAAACAGCTGAAATAGAGGGAAATGTTAAATTAGAAAATGATGAACTTATTTGTACAGCAGACAAGGTTATATATAATAAATTAACTAATAAAGTAAAAACTTTTGGTAAAACATTAGTTAATTATAAATCAAATTAGGAGGACTTTATGATAAGTATTGAAGCTCAAGGCTTATGTAAAAGTTATAAAAAAAGAAAAGTTGTAAAAGAAGTTACTTTAAAGGTTAATAAAGGTGAGATTGTTGGACTTTTAGGGCCAAATGGAGCAGGAAAAACAACTACTTTTTATATGATAACGGGAATAATATCTCCAGATAGTGGGAAAGTTTATTGCAACGAAAAAGATATAACATCTTATCCCATGTATAAAAGAGCAAATTTAGGAATAGGATATTTGGCTCAAGAGCCTTCAGTTTTTAGAAACTTAACAGTGGAAGAAAATATTTATGTTGTACTTGAAATGAAAAATATTTCTAAAGAAGAGCAAGAAAAAAAAGTGAAAGAATTATTAGAAGAATTTAAGTTAACTCATGTAGCAAAATCATATGGTTATTCTTTATCTGGTGGAGAAAGAAGAAGAGTAGAAATAGCTAGGACAATTGCAAATGATCCTGATTTTATACTTCTTGATGAACCTTTTGCAGGTGTTGATCCAATAGCAGTAGAAGACATTCAAGAAATAATAAGATACTTAAAAAAGAGAGGATTAGGAATATTAATAACAGACCATAGTGTTAGAGAAACTTTAAGAATAACTGAAAGGGCTTATATTATGGCAAATGGAGAAGTATTAGTAAGTGGAACTCCTGAAGAAATTTCTAAAAATGAAGTAGCGAAGAAGATATACTTAGGAGAAAACTTTAAATTAGATTAAAAATAAAAAATTATGGAGGAAACATGTTAACAGGAAACGAGGTAAGAAGTAAATTTATAGAATTTTTTGAAAGCAAAAATCATAAACATTTTGAAAGTGCATCATTAATACCAGATGATCCAACTTTATTATTAACAGTGGCAGGAATGGTTCCATTTAAGCCTTTCTTTTTAGGACAAAAACCAGCTCCAACACCAAGAGTTACAACATTCCAAAAATGTATTAGAACAAATGATTTAGAAAATGTTGGGAGAACAGCAAGACATCATACATTCTTTGAAATGCTAGGTAATTTTTCATTTGGAGATTATTTTAAAAAAGAAGCTATTTCTTGGTCATATGAATTTATAACTAAAGTTTTAGGAATAGAAGAAGAAAATTTATGGGTTTCAGTTTTTGATACTGATGATGAAGCTGAAGAATTATGGATTTCAGAATGCAATTTTCCTAAAGAAAAAATAGTTAGATTAGGAGAAGATGATAACTGGTGGGCTGCAGGACCTACAGGTTCTTGTGGACCTTGTTCAGAAATATATGTAGATTTAGGAATTGAATTTGGTGGAGATGAAAATTCTAAACTTGGAGATGAAGGAACAGATGATCGTTTTATTGAAATTTGGAATTTAGTATTTACTGAATGGAATAGAATGGAAGATGGAAGTTTAGAACCATTACCTAAAAAGAATATAGATACAGGTGCAGGTTTAGAAAGAATTACAGCAGTATTACAAAAGAAATCAAATAACTTTGAAACAGATTTATTATTTCCAATAGTTCAAACAATGGAGAAAATAGCAAAAGTTAAATATGGAGAAAATGAAAAGATTGATTTTTCATTAAAAGTTATAGCTGATCATGCAAGAGCAGTAACATTTTTAGTTAATGATGGAGTAATCCCTTCAAATGAAGGAAGAGGATATGTTTTAAGAAGAATATTAAGAAGAGCGATAAGACATGGAAGACTTTTAGGAGTAAAAGAATTATTCTTATTTGAAATAATAGATGTAATTATAGATTTAATGAAAGCGTCTTATCCTGAGTTAGAAAAAAATATAAAACATATTAAAAAAGTTGTAAAAATAGAAGAAGAAAAATTCTCAAATACTTTAGATCAGGGAATTCAACATGTTATGAATGCTATTGGAGAAGCTAAAAAGTTAGAAAAAGATTATTTATCAGGAGATATTACATTTAAATTATATGATACTTATGGTTTTCCTTATGAATTAACAGAAGAAATTTGTGAAGAAAATGAAATAAAAATATATAAAAATGAATTTGATAAAAAAATGGAAGAACAAAGAAATAAAGCTAGAAATTCAAGAGAAGTTATAATGGAAAAAGGTCAAGATAGTTTTATTGAAGCTTTCTTTGATAAATATGGGAAAACTGAATTTACAGGTTATACTAGTTTATCAGAAATGGCAAAAGTGCTTCATGTATCAAAAATAAAAGAAGATATATATACAATAATTACAGATAAGACTCCTTTTTATGCAGAAGCAGGAGGACAACAAGCTGATAATGGTATTATTTCAGGAAATGGATCAACTGGAAATGTAATAGATGTTCAAAAACAAAAAGGAATATATACTCATACAGTAAAAGTACTTAATGGTATATATAATTTTGTAGAAGGAATTGAAGTTAGAATGGAAGTAGCTGAAAATAGAAGAGAAGCAATGGCTAAAAATCATAGTGCTACTCATTTATTACAAAAAGCTTTAAGAGAAATATTAGGAGATCATGTTCAACAAGCAGGTTCTTTAGTTACTCCAGAAAGACTAAGATTTGATTTTAATCATTATGAACCAGTTACAGATGAAGAATTAGAAAAAGTAGAAAGATTAGTAAATACTCAAATAGCGAAAAGCTTAGCATCAAATATTAGAAATATGTCTATGGATGAAGCTAAAGAAACTGGAGCAATGGCTTTATTTGGTGATAAATACGAAGATATAGTTAGAGTTGTTTCTTTTGGTGACTTTTCAACAGAGCTTTGTGGTGGTATTCATGTTAAAAATGTTTCAGAAATAGGAATGTTAAAAATAGTTTCAGAAACTGGAATAGCTGCAGGAATAAGAAGAATAGAAGCTCAAACAGGATTTAAAGCCTATGAAACAGTAAAATCTATGGAAAAATTAATAGAAAAAGTTTCTAAAACTTTAAAAACAACTTCTTCAAAATTAGAAGAAAAAGTAGAAAAAACAGTGGAAGAATTAAAAAATTCTCAAAAACAAATAGAAGAATTAAAATTAAAATTAGCAAGTTATGAAGCTAATTCTTTATTCTCAGAAGTAGAAGAAATAAAAGGAATAAAAGTTTTAGTTAAAAGATTTGAAAATAAAGATGGAGGATCTTTAAGAGATATTGTAGATAAAGCAAAAGAAAAATTAGGAAGTTGTGTAGTTGTTTTAGGTGCAGATAACGGAAAAGCAATATTTGCAGTGGGGGTAACAAAAGATTTAACATCTAAAATAAAAGCAGGAAATTTGGTAAAACAATTAGCAGTAATAGCAGGTGGAAACGGTGGTGGAAGACCTGATTTTGCTCAAGCAGGTGGGAAAGATGGTGCTAAAGTAAAAGAAGCTTTAGATAAAGCTAAAGATATTTTAGTAGAAAGTTTATAAGAGGTTAGTATGTATAAAAAGTATATATCTTTAGATGTAGGTGATGTAAGAATAGGTGTAGCGAGATCTGATATAATGGGGATAGTCGCTACCCCTTATGAAGTTATAAATAGAAAAAAAGTTAAGTCAGTAAAAAGAATAGCAGAAATTTTAAAAGAAAATAATACAAAGTCTTTAGTTGTAGGAATTCCTAAAAGCTTAGATGGGACAGAGAAAAGACAAGCTGAAAAAGTTAGGGAATATATTAAAAAATTAAAGAAAAATATTGAAGGCTTGGAAATTTATGAAGTAGATGAAAGATTAACAACAGTTTCAGCTGATCGAATGTTAACTGATGGTGGAAAAAAAGGAGCTTTAGAAAAAAGAAAAGTTGTAGATAAAATAGCAGCAGCAATAATACTTCAAACTTTTTTAGATTCTAAAAGATAAAAATTACTGGAGGCGTTATGAAGTCTAAAATATTTTTAAAATTATTATTGGTAATAACAGTATTGGTAGGTTCGTCATATCTAATTTTTAAAGAACCTGTCAAGTTAGGATTAGACCTTAAAGGTGGTGTTTATGCTGTTTTAGAAGCAGAGCCTAAAGAAGAAGGGGAAATTATAACTAATGAAACTATGGATAGTTTAATAGAGGTTTTAGATAGAAGAATAAATGGTATTGGAGTAGCAGAATCAGTTGTTCAAAAAGCTGGTACCAATAGAGTTATAATTGAATTACCAGGTGTAAAAGATACAACAGAAGCAATAAAAGTTATAGGAAAAACAGCATTATTAGAATTTAGAATATTAGATGGAGATGGGAACTTAGGAGAAACATTATTAACAGGGGAATCTTTAAAAAAAGCTCAAGTTGGTTATGGACAACTTGGAGAACCTCAAATAAATTTTGAATTAAAACCAGAAGGAGCAATTAAATTTGCTAAAATAACTAGAGAAAATGTAGGAAAACAACTAGCTATTGTTTTAGATGGAAAAGTTCAAACAGCTCCAGTTATAAAAACAGAAATTCCAGGTGGATCAGGAAGTATAAGTGGAAATTATACAGTGGAAGAAGCAAAAAGAACAGCCATGTTATTAAATTCAGGAGCATTACCAATAAAAGCAGAAATTATAGAAACTAGAACAGTAGGGGCATCTTTAGGAGATGAATCAATCGCAGCTAGTTTAGTTGCAGCAAAGGTTGGGATAGCTTTAATTGGAATATTTATGTTTATATTTTATAGAGTTCCTGGTTTAGTTGCAGACTTAGCATTAATTTGCTTTGGAATGATTACTTTTGGAATTCTTAATTTTATAGGAGCAACTCTTACTTTGCCAGGAATAGCAGGTCTTATATTATCTGCAGGAATGGCAGTAGATGCTAATGTAATTATTTTCGAAAGAATAAAGGAAGAACTTAGATTTGGAAATACTGTTAATGGAGCAATAAAATCTGGATTTAGTAAAGGATTTGTAGCAATATTTGATTCCAATGTAACAACATTAATAATAACTACAATATTATTTGTATTTGGTACAGGGGCAGTAAAAGGATTTGCTGTAACTTTAACAATAGGAACTCTTGCATCAATGTTTACAGCTATAACAATAACAAGAGTATTTATGGATATACTTGTAAACGTTTTTAATGTAAAAAATGCTAAACTATTTGGAGTAGGAGGGAAGACTAATGCAAGTACAAATAATAAAAAATAGTAAAAAATGGGTTTCTATTTCTTTGATTGCTATTATAATTTCAGTTATAACATTGTTTACTAAAGGTCTTAATTATGGAATAGATTTTTCAGGTGGAAATTTATTTCAGCTGAAGTTTGAAAAAGTTTTAGATAATAAAGAAGTTAATGAATCTTTAAATAAGCTTTCTAAAAACATTAAACAATTTAGTCCAAATGCAAGAAAGGTTCAAATTTCAGAAGGACGTGATTTACTTATAAGAATAGAAGAAATATCAGAGGATGAAAAAGCTGAATTTTATGATAATATAAAAGAAGTTGGAAAATATGAAATAATAAAGGAAGATAAAGTTGGAGCAAGCGTTGGGTCTGAATTAAAAAAATCAGCTATATTATCACTTTTAATTGGTGGAGCTATGATTATTCTATATATAACTTTAAGGTTCCAGTTTAAATTTGCTATTGCAGCAATATTTGCTTTGGTAAATGATATTATAATTGCAATTGGAGGTATAGCATTGTTAGGCTATGAAATAAATACTCCGTTTATAGCAGCAGTTCTGACTATTTTAGGTTATTCTATAAATGATACAATAGTAGTTTTTGATAGAATAAGAGAAACTTTAAAAAGAAAATCAGATTCTAATTTTGGAGAATTATTAGATAAAAGTATAAATCAAGTTATAACAAGATCAATCAATACTTCAGTAACAACTTTACTTGCAATAATTGCAATATTGGTTTTTGGTGGAGATAGTTTAAAAACATTTATAACAACTTTATTAATAGGAACAATTGCAGGAACGTATTCTTCTATATTTATAGCTACTCCTTTGATATATTTATTCGAGAAAAATAGAGATGGGAAAGTAGATGCAAGTAAATATATTGGACAAGAAGAGTCAGAAGATTATGAAAAAATAGTAGTATAATTAAAATTTATAAAGCCATCTTTAAATTTAAGATGGCTTTATATACTATAAGATGGAGGAGAGTATGAGAACTTGGTTAGAAATTAATTTAAGTAATTTCAGATGGAACATAAAGTCCCTTCAGAAAAAAATAGGAAATAAAAAATTAATAGGAGTAGTTAAAGGAAATGCTTACGGTATGGGAGCAGTTAGATTAACTAAAGAATTAAGAAAATGTGGTGTAGATTTCTTTGTTGTTGCAACAGTAGAAGAAGGAATTGAGCTAAGAGAAGCAAATATAAATGATAATATATTGATTCTTGGTGGTGTTTTTAATGAAGATTTAAAATTAATTGAAAAATATAATCTTCAAATAGCTCTTACATCATTAGATCAACTGAAATATATAAATAAAAATAATTTAAATATTAAATGTCATTTAAAAATAGAAACAGGAATGGGAAGAGTAGGTTTTAATGACATTGAAATAGATCAATTAATAAAATATGTAGAAGATAACAAAGTAAAAAATATAATAGGGGTATATAGTCATTTGTCAGTTGCAGATGAAGAAAAAAAAGAAAGTGAAAGTTATACAAAAGAACAAATAAGAAAATTTAATGAATTTAAAGGAATAGAAACAATAAAATATAGACATCTTTTAAATAGTGGTGGAATATTAAGATATTGTGGACAAGATAATGGAAATTATGTGAGAGCTGGAATAATTCAATATGGAATTTGTGGAGAAAAATATATTGATGGTTTTAAACCAGTTGTAACTTTTAAAAGTAAAGTTTTATTTTTAAAAGTTTTATTAGAAGATTGTGATATTTCTTATGGAAGAACAGCACACTTGAAAAAAGGGGATATGGTTGCCACAATCTCAGCTGGTTATGCAGATGGTTTTAAAAGATCAATATCTAACAAAGGTTTTGTAACTATAAACAATATTAAATGTCCAGTAACAGGAAGAGTATGTATGGACATGTTTATGGTGAAAATACCTGAAAGTTTAATAAATAAGATTAAAGTAGGAGATGAAGTAATTCTTTACAAAGAAAATATTATAGAGGTTGCAAAGATTTCAAATACTATATCTTATGAAATATTTACAGGAATAAGCAAAAGAGTGAAAAGGGTTTATGTTGAATAAAAAATTATAGATTATAAAAGGAGAAACATGTCGCAAATAATATTATTAAAAGGAAAAGAAAAAAAAATAGAAAATTTTTATCCTAATGTCTTTAAAGATGAAGTTAAAACAATTATAGGAGAAATAAAAACTGGAGATATAGTTGATGTAGTAAGAGAAGATATGAAGTTTGTTGGGAGAGGGTATGTTACAGAAGGAACTTCAGCAATTGTAAGAGTTTTAACTACTAAAGATGAAAAAATAGATAAAAAATTTATATATGATAAAATAAAAGTAGCCTATGATAATAGAAAATTATTACAAGAAGAAACAAACTGTATGAGAGTTTTCTTTTCAGAAGCTGATGGACTACCAGGATTAGTAATAGATAAATTTGATAAATATATATCTATTCAATTTAGAAATTCAGGTATAGAAATATTTAGACAAGAAATAATAAATGCAGTAAAAAAATATATGAAACCTAAAGGAATCTATGAAAGAAGTGATGTACAAAACAGAGTTCATGAGGGAGTAGAAGAAAAAACAGGTATAATTTATGGAGATATTCCTAATGAAATAATAATGGAAGATAATGGACTTAAATATACTATAGATATTGAAAATGGACAAAAAACAGGTTTTTTCTTAGATCAAAGAGATTCTAGAAAATTTATTAGACCTTATTTAAATAATAAGACTAGATTTTTAGATGTTTTTTCAAGTTCTGGAGGTTTTTCAATAGCAGCTATGAAAGAAGGATGTGAAAAAGTTGTAGCAATAGATAAAGATTCACATGCTTTAGAGTTATGTAGAAAAAATTATGAACTTAATAATTTTGAAAATAGTTTTGATACTTTAGAAGGAGATGCTTTTATGCTTCTAAAAACTTTAATAGGTAGAGGAGAAAAGTATGATGTTATTACATTAGATCCCCCTTCTTTAATAAAAAGAAAAGCTCAAATAAGAAAGGGAAGAGATTTTTTCTTTGATCTTTGTGATAGTAGTTTTAAATTAATGGAAAAGGGTGGAATTTTAGGAGTTATAACTTGCGCATATCATATGGGACTTCAAGATTTAATAGAAGTAACAAGAATGGCAGCTTCAAATAATGGGAAGAGACTTCAAGTTATTGGGATAAATTATCAACCAGAGGATCATCCTTGGATACTACATGTACCAGAAACTTTATATTTGAAAGCTCTTTGGGTTAAAATTGTTTAAAGGAGGCAAGAATGTATTTAGATATTGCAATACTAGTGATAGTATCATTAGCTTTTATTTTTGGAATAAGAAATGGATTTATCGTTGAATTTATGTCAACTTTTGGCGTTGTTATAAATTTTATAATTACTCAAAAAATAGCTCCAATTGTTATAAAAATAGCTAAATCATATGTAGGGGGATATAGTTATAATTATGTTTATGGAATAACCTTTGTTGTGATATTTATGTTCTTTAGTTTAGTGATACATCTTTTAAATAGTTTTTTGAAAAGGCAAAGAATATCTTTACTAAGTAGAGTATCAGGGGGAATTCTAAGTTTATTAAAAGGGATATTAATAGCTTTTTTAGTAATATTAATCTATAATATAGTCTTAGATTCTTTTCCTAAAATTTCTGATTTTGGAAAAGATAGTAAAGTAAATGCATATTTTATAGAAAATAGTGATAAAATAAACGATTATATTCCAGAAATATTCAAAGAAAAATTAATGGAGTTAAGAGATGGAAGATTAATAGATAAATATATTGATAAATTATTTTAGGAGAAAATTATGAAGATGATTAATAGATACATTTTAAATGAAGCTAAAATGCCAATTTTTTTTGGGATTTCTTTGTTTACGTTTATTTTCCTGATAGAGATAATAGTATCCATGTTAGAGAGTATTATAGTTAAAGGAATATCAATTATAGATGTATCTAGAATGATATCCTTTTATTTACCTATGATTTTATCACAGACAATACCTATGGGAATCTTTTTAGGAGTAATGGTTACTTTTGGAAATTTAACAAAATATAGCGAAATAACAGCGATTAATTCAATAGGAATATCATTGAAAAAATTATTAAAATTAATGTCTTTAGTTGGGGTGATAGGAACAATATTTATATTTTTCTTACAAGAAAGCATAATTCCGAGATCATATGTTAAATTACAACAATTATCAATAAAGATGGTTTATAATAACCCTGTTTTCCAGTTAAAAGATAAAGTTTTAATAGATGAAGTTGATAAGTATAAGATATACATAGATGAAATAGATCCGAAAACAAAAGATGCAAAAAATGTTCTTATATTTTTTAAAGAAAATACAAAATATCCCACTTTAATTACAGGTGCAAGAACATATTGGGAAAATGCAGCTATGATTTTAGAGGATTCAAAATTTTATAGATTTAAAGAAAATGGAGAAGAACAATTAAGAGGAAAATTCAAAGAAAAAAAGATTCCTTTAACTAATTATTTTAGAGATGTAGAAATAAAAATGAAAGATATAGAAGGAATGGGAGTAGCAACATTGTATAATGAATATAAAAGCAGTGATAAAGAAGATAAATTACCTTATTTAGTAGAGATAAATAGGAAAATAGCAGTACCAATATCAGCGATAATTTTATCAATTTTAGGAGTTTTACTTTCAGTTGGAAATAAGAGAAGTGGAAAAGGAACTAATTATGGAGTAGCTATAGGTATAATTTTTATATATATAGTTTTTCTAAATTTAGGGATGGTTTTTGCATATAGAGGAATAATATCTCCTTTTATAGGAGTTTGGTTCTCTAACATTTTTCTAATAATTTTGACTTATTCTCTTTATAGAAAAAAGGGAAAGGTGATATAAAATGAAAAAATTAGACATATATATAAGCAAAAATTTTATAAAATCATTTTTAATTAGTTTAATTGCTTTTATGAATATATTTTTATTGAGTCAATTGTTTAAAGTTTTTAGATATGTAGCTGATGGTAGAATGTCTTCTTATCAAGGAGTACTTTATTTATTTAATATGTTACCAGAAGTTATAGTTAATATGACTCCATTAGCAGTGTTACTAGGTTCATTAATGTTTATAAATAAAATGGCAAGTAATTTAGAAATAATTTCTTTAAAGACATCAGGAATTAGTTTTAGAAGAATAATAGTATGTCCAATAATAATTTCTTTTATAATATCTTTAGTAGTTTATTATATAAATGGAAATATTTATCCTAGAAGTGAGAGAAGAATGCGAGAACTTAAAGGGGATAAAATTATAAAAACTATTCCTATAGAAAAAAGAAATGCTTTTTTAAGAGATAGAAATAATAATGTTTACTATATAGGATACATTAATTCTAATAAAGAAACAGCTAAAGATTTTCAAATAATAAAAATGAATGAAACTTTTTCTGAAATAGAAAAAGTTATAATAGCTAAAAATGCAAATTTTGATAAAAATGAAAAAATATGGAAATTATCTGATGTAGTTATAAATGATATTTTAAATAAAAAGTCAGAAAAAATAAAAAATTATTCAAATAAAGAATTTAATGAACAACCTGAAAATTTCTTTACTTTATCAACAAACCCTAAGTTTTTAACTAATAAAGAACTTAGAAAAGAAATAATAAATATGAAAATAACAGGGGGAGATACTAGAAGTGGTTTAGTTGAACTAGGAAAAAGATATTCATTCCCTTTTGCTAGTTTAGTAATTATTCTTATTGGTTTGTCCTTAGGAAGTAGATACGTAAGGGCAGCATCAGCAAAAACAATAGGAATAAGTATATTTTTTGGATATGGTTATTATATAATTCAAGGATTATTTGAAGCTTTGAGTAAGAATGGTTTGATAAATGCTTTTTTAGGAGGATGGATTCCTAATATTTTATTTTTATTACTTGGAATATATTTGATATATAAATCAGAATATTAAGTTTGGAGGAGATTTTGGGCAATAATATAAAAAAAAGGATTTTAAAAAATGGGATACCAGTTTTATTAGATAAAATAGAAGGAATAAATAGTATTTCTTTGGGGATTTTTATAAAAACAGGAGCAAAAAATGAATTAAAAGGGGAAGAAGGAATTTCTCATTTGTTAGAACATATGATGTTTAAAGGAACAAAAACAAAGACAGCAAAAGATATATCTGAGATTATTGATAATGAAGGTGGCTTAATTAATGCTTATACAGGAAAAGAGAACACTGTTTATTATGTACAAATGTTATCTAATAGCATAGGAAAAGGTATTGAAATTTTAACAGATATGTTTCTAAATTCAGTTTTTTCAGAAGAAAATTTAGAAAAAGAAAAATCAGTAGTAATAGAAGAAATAAATATGTATAATGATATTCCTGAAGAAATTATTCATGATCAAAATGCTCATATGATAATAAATGGAGTTCAAGGAAATATAGTGTTAGGGAGTATAGAAAGTGTACAAAATTTAACTAGAGAAAAATTAATAAATTATTTTAAAGAAAGATATATAGCAAAAAACATAGTTATTTCAGTTGCTGGAAATTTTTCTGAAGAAGAAATTTATAATATTTTAAATGATGGACTTGGAAATATAGAAGATAAAAATAGTGATAGAAATTATAATGGAGATATGTCTATAAATTCAGGTGAAAATATAATAAAAAAAGATACAAATCAAGTTCATTTATGTTTCAATACTTTAGGTAGTTCGTTAAAAAATCCTGAAAAATATGAAATAGCAATACTTTCCAATGTTTTAGCAGGAAATATGAGTTCAAGATTATTTCAAAAAGTTAGAGAAGAAAAAGGATTAGCTTATTCTATTTATAGTTATACTTCTTCTTATGAAGAAGGTGGATTGTTGACAATTTATGCAGGAACTACAAAAAAAGATTATAAAAAAGTAATAGAAATGATAGAAGAAGAATTTAATGATATAAAAGAAAATGGAATAACAGCTTATGAGTTACAAAAAACTAAAAATCAATTTTTAAGTGCAGTTACTTTCGGATTAGAAAGTACAAAGGGAAGAATGAATAGAATGGCTAATTCATATTTACTTTATGAAGAAGTTAAAGATTTAGATTTATTAATGGAAGAGATAAACAAGATAACAATAGAAGATATAAAAATTGTTGCAAATAAAATATTTAATAAAAAATATTATTCAAAAACAATATTAGGGAATATATAAGAAGGAGATGAAATGGAAAAAGTAGTAGTAAAAGTAATATTAGAAGATGGTGTAAAAAAGCCAGTTTATATGACTGAAGGATCAGCAGGAATGGATGTTAGAGCAAACATAGAAAATTCAATGACTTTAAAAAGTTTAGAAAGAAAATTAGTACCAACAGGAATAAAAATGGAAATACCAGTAGGATATGAAGTACAAGTTAGACCAAGAAGTGGACTAGCGTTAAAACATGGAATAACGTTAGTAAATACTCCAGGAACTATAGATAGTGATTACAGAGGTGAAGTAGGAATAATTTTAATAAATTTAAGTAAAGATGATTTTACAATAGAACCAGGAGAAAGAATAGCTCAACTTATATTAGGGAAGGTATATCAAATGAATTTAGTAGAAAGTGATTTATCTGAAACTGAAAGAGGAGCAGGAGGATTTGGTCATACAGGTAAATAATTAGGGAGAAAATATGAATAAAAGAGATATTTTAGTATTGCAAAAAAAAATAAAAAAAGCGGATTATTACCTGGTATTAAAAGTAATTTTATTAATAATTATAAGTTTATCTACTGTTTATACAGCAACATCTTATAGAACATTAGTTTATTTTAAAAAAGAAATTATTTGGTCAGGATTAGGGTTATTAGTTTATTTTTTTGTATCTTTAATAGATTATAAAAAATATGCTAAGTATTATAAAGTGATTTATGTTTTTAATATTTTAATGTTACTTTCTGTTTTTATTTTTGGGGACAGTGCAAAAGGTGCTAAAAGATGGATAGATTTAGGTGTTGTAAATATTCAACCAGCAGAGTTTGCTAAGTTATTTATAATTTTAACTTTTGGAGAAGTATTAATTTTAAATTATAATAAAAATTTTACAGGAATAAAAAATATAATATTTTCTTTTTTTCATATAGCTCCTATTTTTTTATTGATAGCAAAACAGCCAGATTTAGGAACTTCATTAGTAATTATTTTTATATATGGAGTTATGGTTTTTGTTCATGGGATAGATTTTAAAACTATTTTTAAATTAATAATAGCAGGGATTACTTCAATTCCAATAGCTTATTTCTTTTTATTAAGAGATTATCAAAGAAGAAGAATATTAACCTTTTTAAATCCAGAAGCAGATTTAGCAAATAGCGGTTGGAATGTTGTCCAATCTAAAATAGCTATAGGCTCAGGAGGAATTTTTGGGAAAGGATTTTTACAAGGAACTCAGAGTAAATTAAGATTTTTACCAGAATCTCATACAGATTTTATAGGATCAGTTTTTCTAGAGGAGAGAGGATTTATAGGAGGAATAATTTTAGTTGTAATTTACTTAGCTTTAATTTTAAATATTTTAAAGATAGCAGATTCAACAAAAGATGAATATGGAAAACTTGTATGTTATGGAATTGCCAGTATATTTTTCTTTCATACATTTATAAATTTAGGAATGATAATGGGAATAATGCCAGTTACAGGATTACCTCTTTTATTCATGAGTTATGGAGGAAGTTCATTTATCTTTGGATTTTTAATGATTGGTGTTGTAAATAGTGTTAAAATACATAAAATATAGAGGAAGTTATGAAATATATAATAGAAAAAGATAATGAAGGTGTAAGATTAGATAGATATTTGAGAAAAAAATTAAAGACAACACCTTTAACAGAAATATTTAAAGCTTTAAGAATAGGCAAAATAAAGGTCAATAATAAGAAAAAAAAGGAAAATTATAGACTGGTTGAAGGGGATAAAGTATTTATAGGATTAGAAGTACCAGAAGAAGAAATAAAATTTATAAATTTGGAAAATAAAGACAAAAATTTTTTGAAAGAGGGAATAGTTTTTGAAGATAAAGATTTATTAATTTTTAATAAAAAGAAAGATATGGTTATGCACAAAGGAAGTGGATTTGACTATGGAATTTCAGAAATGTTTAAAGCTTATTTTCAATCAAATGATTTTAATTTTGTAAATAGAATAGATAAAAAAACATCAGGCTTAGTTATAGGAGCAAAAAATAAAATATCTACAAGGTTGTTAACTGAAGAAATAAGAGAAAATAGAGTTAAAAAAAAATATTACATATTGGTTAAAGGAATAATAGATCAAGATAAATTTGTAATAGAAAATTATTTAAAAAAAATAGAAGATAAGGTTATAGTTACTTCTAAAGAGGATAAAGGTTCCAAATTAGCGGTTACTATTTTTAAAGTAATAAAGAGAAAAAATAATTTAACATTGCTAGAAGGGGAACTATTGACAGGAAGAACTCACCAATTAAGAGTTCAACTTTCTAATTTAGGTTATCCTATTTTAGGAGATACGAGATATGGAAATGGTAGAGAAAAAATGTTGTTTCTAAATTCTTTTTATTGTAAAATTGAAAAATTTAATATAGAGGTTAAACTAGAGTTACCTAAAGAATTTAGAGAAAAGTTAAAGTGAGAAAAGATTCTTGATTTTAAAAAAAAATTGAAATTTATCTCGAAAGAGTATATAATATTTTTTGGATTAAGATAAAATTAATAAATAAAAATTTATATATGGAGATGATTGAAATGAAGGAATATATTTTAAAAAGAAATATAAATATAGTATTTATATTCTTTATTATTTTAACATTTTTATTAAATCAAAAAGAACTAGGAATATATGGGATAATTGCTTATGGAATTTATTCTACTTATTCAGCTTTATGTGTTTTTGGAATAATAAAGATTAAGAAAAAAGGAATTTCTAGAAAACTATCAAGAAAACCTATATAAAAAAGGCTCTAATTAGAGCCTTTTTTTAATATTTATATAATTTATTCTTCAACAGGAGCAAGTGATGCTTGGAAATGACGAAGAATAGGTGGTTCCCAAGTAATTTTGTATCCACGTTTAATTTGGCTAGCTCTATCTCTAACAGCAATGATAGCATCTGCCATTATATCAAAATGAGATTGAGTATAAACTCTTCTAGGTATAGCAAGACGAGTAAATTCAAAATCTGCATGAAGTTGTTTACCTGTATCAGGATCGTTACCTAACATATAAGATCCAATGTCACATGTTCTTATTCCAGCTTCAATATAAAGTTCGATAGCAAGAACCTGTCCAGGAAATTCATTATAAGGAATTTGAGGGAACATAGCTTTAGCATCTATAAATGGACCATGTCCACCGATTGGAGCTTGATAAGCTATACCAGCATCATCTAATCTAGAAGCTAAATATTCCATTTGTCCATTTCTGTATCTTAAATAATCTTCATCTAATCCTTCATAAAGTCCAATTGCAAGAGCTTCTAAATCTCTTCCAGCTAAACCTCCATAAGTAAAGAATCCTTCAAAAGAAATACAAGCAGCTTTTATTTTTAAGATTAAAGGGCTATTTGCATCCTTAACTCCTATAAGTCCACCCATATTAACAATAGTATCTTTTTTAGCAGACATAGTAAACATATCAGCATAAGAGAATGTTTCTCTAACTATTTCTTTGATTGATTTATCTTGATATCCTTCTTCATCTCTTTTTATAAAATAAGCATTTTCAGCATATCTAGCAGCATCAATATTAAATGTTATATTATATTTTTTACAAATTTCAGATGTTTTTCTGATGTTTTCCATGGAAACAGGTTGCCCACCAGCAGAGTTATTAGTAATAGTCATAACAACTAGTCCCACGTTTTCAGGACCTTTTTCTAAAATAAGTTTTTCTAATTTTTCAATATCCATGTTTCCTTTGAATTTACAACGTTTAAAAGGATGTTTTGCAGCTTCAATCACACAATCAATAGGACGAGCTCCAGATAAAATAACATGAGCACGAGTAGTATCAAAAAACATATTTGAAATTGCAAATTTCCCTTCAGATAAAAATGTAGGGAATAAAACTTTTTCAGCTGCTCTTCCTTGATGAACAGGTTGAATATAGCCATATTGGAAAATATCTTTTCCAGCTTCTAATAATTTATAATAACTTGAAGCTCCAGCGTATGCTTCGTCACCTCTCATAATTCCAGCCCATTGTTTATCACTCATTGCATTTGTTCCTGAATCAGTTAGCAAATCGATATAGACATCTTCTCCTCTAAGATTAAATAGATTATAATTAGCTTCTTTAATCTTCTGAATTCTTTCTTCTCTAGTTAACATCTTAATAGTTTCTACCATCTTAATTCTAAATGGTTCAGGTATATATTTTACTGCCATATTACAAAACACCTCCAAAATTATATAAATTTTTTCTGTGCCCCGGTTATCAATAATGATTAGCGGTCAGCGAATAAAAGTTTTAAATTATAAATTGAAAAAGATATCGCGAATCTCTCTTTCAAAATAAAGAAACATAAATAATTTATCTTTATGAAAATATTTTATCACCAAGATAAAAAAATGTCAACTATTTCATAAAAAAGTTTTATAAAAGTTTTTTATGTTTCATATTAGGGCCCGTTTTAAGGCACGTTTATTAAGGAGATAAGACAATATTGAAAAAAACCTATCTCTGTGATAAAATATTCTCATAATGAAAAAAGGAGGTTTGTGATGAAAGCAGAACTTTATCCATATTTAGGGTTAATTGATTTTTTAGCCCATACTTTAGGACCAGATTATGAAATAGTTTTATATGATTTTTCTTTTGAGGGGAGTTCTATAATATCTATAGCTAATGGAGGTATCAGTGGTAGAAAAGTAGGAGCACCATTAAATAAAAAATCTATGGAAGCGATATCTAAAGGAGTTTATAAAAGTAAAAACTATATATCTGATTATATATCTTTATCGAAAGAAGGAAAGATGTTAAGGTCAAATATTTATTTTATAAAAAGTTCAAATAATGAATTATTAGGATTGTTATGTATAAATTTTGATGATAGTAGGTATCAACTTTTAGTTGAAGATGTTTTAAGGTTATGTCATCCAAATGATTTTGCTCGAGAAAAAAATATTTATATTGATAAGCCAGAATTAAAAGAAATTAATAAAAATGAATTTGAAAATTTTTATAGTTCTATGGAAGACGCTGTAGATGAAATATTGAAAGTAAGTATAGATGGTTTGGGTATGCCAGTAGAAAGATTAACCTTAGATGAAAAAATGAGGATAGTGGAGACAATGAGTAATCAAGGTGTTTTTATACTAAGGGGAGCAGTAAAATATGTTGCTGAAAAACTTAAATGTTCTCAAGCTAGTATTTATAGGTATTTAAAAAAAGTTAAAGATAATACTAAATAATAAAAGAATAAGTATTATTATAAATGGGATATATGATTTATTGTTTTAATAGATAAAAAAATTAAAAATATAACTATTTTAAAAATAAGGTTTTATAATAAAATGTGTAAAAAATAAATTTTATAAATAGTTACAAAAAATAGATAAAATCCTAAAAAATAGGTAAATAGAGGCCAAGATATATTTTATATATTTGTTTTGTATTAAAAATATATTATAATTAGTATTGTATTGGAGAAAAAAATCTTATTTTCAGTTATAATGAGAAAAAATTCCAAAAATGAGAGGTGATTTAAATAGAAAATCAAGAAATTTTAAAACATTATAAATTTATGGTAGAGTTTTTAGGGAATTCTTTAGGGAAAGATGTAGAAATAAATTTATATAGTTTTTTAAAAAATGAAGAAGGTAAATTGGTAGCGAAAACTTTAAATTGTAATGAAAAGTTGGGGAGTTCTATTCCAAATATGTATTTAAAGATTATAAAAAAATATAAAAATATTAAAGGGAATGTAATCAATAAAATTCCTGGGAAAGATAAAAATGGAAAATTATGTAGAATTTCAACTTATTTTATAGAAGATAAATTAAAAGAAAAAATAATAGGTATATTAAATATTAAAATAGATATTTCTGAAATTATTTCAGCTGCTAACTATTTAAATGAGACTTTAAAAAGTATTACAGGAGGACCTGAAAGAAATTTAACACAAGAATATGAAGAGGAAACTTTTAGAATAACAGTTGAAGAATATTCAGAGAAAATGATTAATAAAATGTTTAGTGAAATAAAGAAACCAAATGATGCGTTAACTACTTCAGAAAAAATTAGAATAGTTAAAAGATTAGATGAAAAAGGTGTTTTTAATTTAAAAGGAAATATTGGGGAATTAGCAAAAAGATTTAATACTTCGGAAAAAACTATATATAGATATTTAAAATCAGAAAATTAAATTACTATAAATTAGAACTTTGAACTGTCTAAATATATAAGGGCGAGCTTATATTTTGAAATAATTTTTTTAGGTTATTTAAGTAGGGGAAATATCTAGGAGGTTGGTATGGCAGAAAAAAGAGAAGTGTGGGGAAGTAGGAGAGGATTTATTTTTGCAGCAGTAGGAGCAGCTATTGGATTGGGTAATTTATGGAGATTTCCATTTCAAGCTTATAGGAATGGAGGAGGAGCTTTTTTCTTGCCTTATATAGTTGCTTTATTTACGTGTGCTATTCCGCTAATGATACTAGAGTATACTTATGGAAGAAAAGTAAGAGGGGGATCAACAAAAGCTTTTAGGTTGTTAGGCAAAAAATATGAGTGGATTGGATGGCTTCAGGTTATGGTTCCAATTATAGTAATGATGTTTTATAGTACTATAATATCAATTTCTGTTATATTTATGGTTTGGTCATTGGGACATGCTTTTGGGATAATAAATTGGATGTCTGATCCAGGAAAAATAATGGGAATGATAGTAGGTGGAGGTTCAGGACCTTTTGATTTTGCAGCAGGAATAAGTAAATATTTATTAGGTTTTGTGATTGTTGTTTGGTTAGGAAATTGGTTGATTGTTAAAAATGGGGTATCTCAAGGAATAGAAAAAGCTTCTAAGATATTTACTCCTTTATTAATGGTTATGATGGTAGCCTTTATGATTAATTCAGTGAGATTACCAGGGGCAACTTTGGGATTAAATGAACTATTTACTCCAGATTTTAATAAAATTTTAAATCCAAATATATGGGTAGCAGCTTATGCTCAAGTATTTTTTTCTACAACTTTAGCAGTGGGGGTTATGATAGCTTATGGATCTTATTTAGGTGAAGATTGGGATATAGTTAACAACTCTTTTATTACTGTATTTTCAAATGCTTCTTTTGATATAATTGCAGGAATTACTGTATTTTCAACTTTAGGATATTTAGTTCATAATATGGGTGTTGATTTTAATTCTTTTGGATCAGGAGCAGGTATAGCTTTTATTGCTTTTCCAATTGCTGTATCAACAATCACTACAAATACTTTTCTTCAAGGGATAATTGGATTTTTATTTTTCTTTTGTTTATTCATAGCGGGATTATCTTCAAGTATATCAATGCTTGAGTCTTTTTCTGCAGCAGCACTAGATAAATTTGATATAAAAAGAGAAAAATTGGTAGGGTTTATTTCTATAGTTGGATTTTTAGGAAGTGCTTGTTTTGCAACTTATGCAGGATTTAATTTTATATTAGATATAGTGGATGCTCATGTTGGTCAATATATTATAGCTACTTTAGGTCTAGTAGAGTCAATTTTAATAAGTTATGTTTATGGAATTGAAAAAATAAGAGTAGATGCTAATAAATATTCAGATTTTAAAGTTGGAAAAATATTTAATTTTTTATTAAAGTATTTAACTCCAGCTATGCTTGGGATAACAGTTGTAAGTAATCTAATCGGTGGATTTAAAAAATTAGTAGATTTAAAGACAACAGATAAAGCTGCATTTATGGGGCAGATAGTTTTCGGGTGGGGAACTATTTTATTAATGGTTATTTTTGCTACTATATTTTTTAGAAAACAATGGAAAAATTCAGAAGAGGAGGATTAATATATGAATAAATCAGCTTTAATTATGATGATATTTGGATGTGTAGCTGTTTGGGGTGGATTAATAGTGACTTTGTCAATCGCTATAAAAAAAGGAGATTTATAGGAAAATAATAATTATTTTAAATAAAAAATGATTGATAAAAAAACAAAAAAAACTATAAAGATATAAAAATTCAAAAAAAATAAATAAAAATATAAAATCATTGAAAAAACAAAAAAAACATATATAATATTTTATATATCAAAGGTTATTTAATTTTTAAAAATTTATATATGGAGATGATTTTAATGAAAGGTTATATTTTTGAAAAAAATGTGAATTTAGTTTTAGCAGCACTTATTGTTATAGCTTTATTTTTAGGTGAGAATTTAATTGTTGGTTATTTATCTTTAGTTTTTTTAATTTTGTCAGTTATTGTTTCTTTTAATCTCAATTTAAGAGCTTATTTTAACAATCAAACTGATATAAGAGAAGAAGAAAATATTTCTAAAGAATTATTTACTTCTAAAGAAAAAGAAGTTCAAAGCGCAGCTTTAAAAAGCTTTAAAACTTTAGTTTGTAGGTAGTAATAAAAAATAAAAGTCACGTTATTATTTAAAAAAATAATAACGTGACTATTTTTTATTTATTTTCCAATTTTTAATAAAAGTATGTTAGAATATAAAAACATCAATAGTGCTTTGGAGGAAAAATGAAAATAAATAATTTTATTATAAATATGTTTAAAGGTATGGGGATTGGAATTGCGAATGTTATACCAGGAGTTTCAGGGGGAACTATGGCAATAGTTTTTGGAATTTATGACAAATTGATAGAAGCCTTAGCTAATTTTATAACAGCTTCAATAAAGAAAAAGGTAGAGTATATTATTTTTATCGCTCCGATAATAATAGGAGCAGTTGTAGGAATTTTAGGATTTGCTAGAATAGTAGAATTTTTATATGCGAATTATCCTTTATATACAAAACTTATTTTTGTAGTTTTGGTTCTTCCTTCTATTCCAATAGTTGTTAAAGGGGAAAGAATAAAAGAGATAAAAAATATAATTTATTTTTGTTTAGGAATGGTTTTTGTTTTAACTTTTTTCATGTTAGTTCATAAGTTTAGTGCTGAAGATATGAGTTTTCAGATAAGGAAAACTTTTGATACATCTTATGGAATAAAGTTATTATTTTGTGGATCTCTAGCAGGAGGAGCGATGATAATTCCAGGTATTTCTGGATCTTTGTTGTTGCTAGCTTTAGGAGAACATCAAAATGTAATATATTATATAAGTAATTTAGATTTTTTACCACTTGGTTATTTTGGAGTGGGAGTAATTTTAGGAATTGCTTTATTTACAAAAGTTATAAATTATTTTTTAAAAAGATATAGAAGTTTAACTTTGTTTTTTATACTGGGGATAGTAGTTGCTTCTTTGATAGAAATGTTAATAAATATATAATTTTTATAAGAAAAGAAAAAACCCGGAAGAAATTTCTTCCGGGTTTAACTTATTAGTTATTTAAATCTAATTATAAAGCGTTAACTCTAGCAGCTAGTCTAGCTTTTTTTCTAGATATAGTATTTTTCTTGAAAACACCTTTAGAAACTGCTTTATCGAACTCTTTATAAGCTGCAGATAAAACTTGTAAAGCTACTTCTTTATTACCATCTTCAATAGAAGCTAGTACCTTTTTAGTTGTAGATTTTACTCTAGTTTTTACTGCTTGATTTCTAACTCTGTTTCTTTCATTTAAAATTACTCTCTTTTTAGCTGATTTATTGTTTGCCAAATCAAAACCTCCTAATATTATATAAAAAATTTATTTGTTCCTAAACGTAAAATAGGTGATAATCTAAAAAGAGACACACATATTTAAAACAATGGACCGAAAATATTATATCATAAAATTTAGGATTATCAAAGGAAAATAAAAAAAAGTTTCTGCTTTTTAAGAAAAAAAATATGATATAATCTATAGTATAAAATATGGAGAGGGAAGTCATGAAAATAGAAGAGGTAATAGATTTAGAATCTAGGAAAAAATTAAAGAAAGAAATTGAGAATTCAGGGGAAAATGAAGTTTTCTTTAAAGGAATTTTGGATGAAAATAGAGTGGTGTCTGAAGTTGTTCCTTTAGCTAGAGGAAATAAATATAGTGTTCCTGCTTTCTTGAAGAGGATGAAAAGAAATGAAGTAATTATACACAATCATCCTTCTGGATATTTATACCCTTCTGATGCAGATATTGAAGTGGCGAATATATTTGGGAATAAAAAAGATGGTGGTTTTTACATTATAAACAATAAAGTTGATGATGTTTATGTGGTGATGGAGTCTTTTTCAAAGGAAAATAAAAAAATAGATGTTTTGCCTTATTTTGAAGAAAAGGGATTAATATCTCAGAAATTTAAAGAATTTGAATTTAGAAAAGAGCAAAATGATATGGTACAACATATTCAAGAAGGTCTAAATAAAGAAAAAAAGATTATTGTAGAAGCTGGAACAGGAACAGGAAAAACTTTAGCATATTTGATTCCTAGTATAGAATGGGCTTTGGAAAATGAAAAAAAAGTAGTTATAAGTACAAATACAATTAACTTACAAGAACAATTAATAAACAAAGATATACCAATGATTCGCAAAATTATGGATAAAAAATTTAAATATATTTTGGTTAAGGGACGAGGAAATTATTTATGCAATAGAAAATATTATAATGTTTCTAGTGGGAACATTATAAAACCAGCAAATATATCCGAAGAACAAAAGGTGCAAGTAAAAAAATTAATTAATTGGGGAAGAGTAACTCAGACAGGAGATAAATCAGAGTTGAGTTTTGAACCTAGTTATGATATATGGGAATATTTTCAAAGTGAAAGTGATACTTGTTATAATGGTTGCCCTCATAGAGAAGAATGTTTTTTCTTTAAAGCTAGGGATGAGAAAAAAAATGCAGATATTTTAATAGCTAATCATCACATATTTTTTTCAGATTTAGCTATTAAAAAAGAAATTGGTTTTAATACAGATTTTTCTATATTACCAGAATATGGATTAGTTGTTTTTGATGAAGCTCATAATATTGAAAAGGTTGCTAGAGATTATTTTTCTTATGAAGTTTCAAAATATAGTTTTGTAAAATCAATGAATAAGATTTATAATTTAAGAAAAGAAAAATTATTAGAGGGAAAAGAGGGTAAATATAAATTAAATTCTCATTTAGAAGTTTTGTGGAAATATTTAAAAAAAATTGATATAGAAAATAAAAGTAAGATTGAAAAAATAATATGTAATGATTTAATAGAAAAACATAAAAACTTATTTTTAGCAGGAGATATATTTTTTAAAAGAATAATAGAAATTTTTTCAAAAGGTCAAAATGGAAGTTTATCAATTAGAATAAAAAAAGGGGATATGCTTGAAACTAATTTTCTAAAGATGCTAGAAAAAGAGAAGCAAGATTTTGTTCTAGAGTTTAATACATATTTAAATTTGATAAAAAGATTATTATCTTTAGTTTCAGAGGCGGAAGATAAAGAGGGGAAGATTAGTGAATTTGTTAATTATACCAATAGATTAGAGAGCTTTTTAGCTAACTTTAATTTCATAAATACCTTTGAAGATGAAGAGTTTATATATTGGATTGAAGTAAATGAAAAAAAGAATAATTCAAAATTAGTAGCAACTCCTTTAAAAGTTGATAATGAACTTTCTGAAAATTTATATGAGAATTTGAAGCAAATAATTTTTACTTCTGCAACTATTGCAATTGTCAAAAATTTTAAATATTTTAAAGAATCTATAGGACTACAAGAAGAAACTTATGATAAGATTATAGCTTCTCCCTTTGATTATGACAAACAAATGAAGGTATATTTACCTGAAGGGATTTCAGCTCCAAATGATAGAAATTTTTTAGATGATGTTCAAAATTTATTAGAAAAATTAATAATTAAAAGTAAAGGAAGAACTTTTGTTTTATTTACATCTTACAGAGCTTTAAATTATGTTTATTATTCGATTAGAAAAGAGTTAGAAAAAAATGGAATAGAGCTATTTATACAAGGGATGTATCCAAGAACAAAGTTGGTTGAATTATATAAAAAGAGTAATTATCCGGTTTTATTTGGTACAGACTCTTTTTGGGAAGGAGTTGACGTAAAAGGGGATAAGTTAAGTTCAGTAGTAATAGTGAAATTACCTTTTAAGGTTCCTAATGATCCTATTACAGAAGCTATTATTGAAAAATATGAAGAGCAAGGTAAAAATTCTTTTTTAGAATATCAGATACCTGAATCAGTAATAAAATTTAAGCAAGGAATAGGAAGACTTATAAGGAGTAAAGAGGATAGAGGGGTAGTTACAATTTTAGATAATAGGGTAATAACTAAAAGATACGGAAAATATTTTTTACAGAGTATTCCTACTAGAAATATAATAAAAAAAGATGTTAAAGAGATAATCAGATAGTTTTTTTTTGGAGGAACTTATGAAAAAATTTAGATTTTTTGGAATTAAATTAGTTTTAAAATTAGAAAAAGAAAATAAGGATGATATTGAAATTTATTCATCTGCATATAATTTGAAAGAGAAAATAATGTATTTAATGTTAGCGATGTCTTTTGTCATTTTAACAGCAAAAGTGATGCCTCTTTTAAGTAGAAATCATTATAAACAAGGGAATATAATAAAAGAAAATATATATTCTCCTAAAACATTTAAATATAATGATAAGGTTAAAAGAAATGCAATAGTACAAGAATTGATATTAACGTCTAAGAAAGAATATATAAATGTTCCTGAAGTTGAAGAAAATTATATAAAAGGATTAGAAAATTTTTACAATCAAGTGCTAGATTTAAAAATGGGGAAAAAATTAGATTTTAATTATAAATATATTGAAGATATAATTGGAAAAGATATAAATAAAAGTATTATTTCAGAAGTGTCTAAATTAAAGTTATCTGAAATAAAAAAACAAAAAATAAAACTTTTAAGTGTTGCAAGATTTATTTATTCCGAAGGAGTAAGGAAAGAGGGCCAAGTGATAAGTTTAGGTGTAGAAACTGAAGCGAAGTTATCTCAGTTGAATGATCTTGAAAGACAAATTTTAAATTCATTCATAGTACCTAATTTAATCTATGATAAAGAAAAAACAGAAAATAAAATAAAAGAGAAAACTTCTATGATAGAAGATCAAATAACAGAGATTTCAGCAGGAACTTTAATAGCTAAAAAAGGTGAAGTTTTAACTGAAAGAAAACTTAATATATTAAGTGCTGCAGGGGTATATTCTTATGGAGAAAGTTTATTAAGGTTGATAGCTAATATAGTTTATTTGTTAACAATATCTGTAGGGGCGTATAATTTATTGTATGGTAGTTATAAAAAAGAATTACTTAATAAAAAAATCTATAAGTCTATATTATTTATAACTATTGTGATGTTTTTAGTTTATAGATTTATAGACATAAAATACTTATATTTATTACCATTTGAGATGGTATTCTTTCTAGTTGATGTATTGGTTAACCCTAATTTTGCATTTATGATGGGGATGATATACTTAGCTTACATAATGCCTTTAACAGGTTATAATGTTTTTTATTTTATAATTTCATTATTATCTATGGTTTTTGGGATAAGATTATTTAAAAATATAAAAACGAGATCTCAATTGATAAGTATAGGAGTTCAGTTATCTATAGTGAAATTCATTTTCTATATAATAATTGCTTATTTTTCTAGAGTATCAGGGCTAGAAATAGTATTTAATGCTAGCTTGATAATTATTTCAGGAATAATGTCAGGAATGTTAAGTATTGCAATAGTTCCATATTTTGAGAGGACATTTAATATATTGACAACTTTTAAATTGTTGGAATTAGGAGATTTATCTCAACCTCTACTTAGAGATCTTTCTGTAAAAGCTCCAGGAACTTTTTATCATTCGATGATGGTTGCTACTATTTCGGAAAATGCAGCAGCTGCGATAGGAGCTGACAGTGTTTTTACAAGAGTAGCTAGTTATTATCATGATATTGGGAAATTAAAAAGACCTAAATTTTTTGTTGAAAATCAAGAAGGTGGAGAAAATTTACATAAAGGATTAAGCCCATTTTTAAGTGCATTAATAATATTATCTCATACTAAAGAAGGGGTTGAGTTGGGGAAAAGTCACATGATTCCTAAGGAAATAAGAGATATAATGTATGAGCATCAAGGGACTACATTGTTAACTTATTTTTATAACAAAGCTAAAAAAGATAATGTTAATGTTAGAGAGGAAGATTTTAGATATTCTGGACCAAAACCAAAAACAAAAGAATCAGCTATAATAATGTTAGCAGATTCTGTAGAAGCTGCTGTTCGTAGTTTGGATAAAAAGACTTATACAACAATAGAAGAAATGATAAGGAAAGTTATTACTGGTAAAATAGAAGATGGACAGTTGTCGGATGCTAATTTAACCTTTAAAGAAATAGAGATAGTAATCAGAATATTTACTAAAACATTGATAGGAATTCATCATGTTAGAATAAAATATCCTGGACAAAAAAAATAAAAAAATCAAGGAGGAAAAAGTGTTAATTAATTTAGAATTAAGTTTAGATATAGAGGGGTTTGAAGATGAAATTTCTTATGAAGCTGTAGATAAATATGTGAAAGAAGTTTTGACAAAAGAGTATAAAAGTGATGCAGAAATTTATATTTCAGTTTTATTAACAGGAAATGAAGAAATACAAAATATAAATAGAGAATACAGAGGAAAAGATGCGCCTACAGATGTAATATCTTTTGCTTATCACGATAATGATGAAGCTGTAATAGGTGCTTATGATAGTTTAGGAGATATTGTAATTTCTTTAGAAAGAGTAGAGGAACAAAGAAAAGATTATGGGCATTCTTTTAAAAGGGAATTTTATTATGTTTTGACACATGGATTATTACATTTGTTAGGATATGATCATATTGAAGAAGAAGATAGAAAAATTATGAGAAAAAAAGAAGAAGAGATTTTGGCTGAATATGGTTATGTGAGAGGATAAAAAGGGAGAAATTATGCATAATTCAAGAGAGTATTTATTTTTGGGTATTTTAGCTTATTTTAATTTTCCTAAAAATTCAATTGGGAAGACAATAGCTGAGGCATTGAAAGAAATGGACTTAAAAAAGCTTTCCACTAATGATAATCTTTTAAAAAATGATGTTTATTTTAGAGGAGAAAAGTTTTTTTCAAAAGAAATGAATGATTGGATAATACATAAAATAGAAAACAGAACAGGGAAAAGTTCTCAAAACGTAAAATCAGGATTTTATGCAGTTGTATTTAAAAGAAAAGATGACTATGTTATTTCCTATAGAGGAAGTGAAACTTCTCCTTTAAAAGAAGCTTATAGAGATTTTATAGAAACAGATTTGTTGATTGGTTTAGGGAAAAGACCTCTTCAATTTTTTGAGGGGGTAGAAGTTTTTGAGGGATTGATTAAAGAAGATATTAAGTTAAATCAAATTAGTCTAACTGGACATTCCTTAGGCGGTGGGATAGCTCAATTTGTAGCTATAATGGCTTATAAAAAATATATGAAGATTCCTTTAACTTATACATGGAATTCGGTAGGGATAAAAAGAGATGGGATAGTAAATTTTGATGATTTTTTTGAGTATGAAAAAATATTAGATAAATGTGGGCTTACAAAAGATGAAAAATTAATTTTTAACGATTTCAAGGAAAGTTATAATAATTTTATAATAAAAGAATTGAAAAAAAATAAGATAATAAGAGATAGAAAGACATTATTGGTAGATAAAAGTTATGATTTTCAATTTGATATGACACAAGAATTTGTGGATTCTATATCTAAGCAAACTAATTTGAAAGAAATTTTAAAAAGATTACCATTTAAAAGAAGGAAAGAGTTGTTTTTAAATGAAAACTTTTTAGGGAAATTTTTCCAAATTGAAAAAATAGTAGAGAAAATTTATAGTGCTATAAAACTTCAAGAATTAATAAATGAAAATGAAATTTTCAAAGGGAAAATAATAAATTTTTGTCATTCTAAAGATTTGGTGAGTTTTTTGTTTCCTCATATAGGAACGACTTATCAAGTAGATTTAAATTTTTTAAAAAAAGATACGGTAAGAGTGAAAAAAGTTTTAAGAAATTTTAATATCTTTAGTAAATCAATACAAGACTATCATTTTGAAGATGTGTTTATTCCTCTTTTAGATTCAAAAGGGATTTTTTCAAAAAAGGTATCTAATGATTATATAGCTAGCGCGGTTAGAAAGTTAATTTATAAAGAAGTTAATTTTAATAGAGAATTTTTAGGAAGTTATTATTTAAATAAAGAATTATCAAAAGAAAATTATATAGAACAGAAACAAAAGATAATTTCTGGAATAAAAAAAACAAAGGAAAATATTTTATATAAAGAAAAAATATTAAATCAAATTGAAAATATGAAATATCAAGAATTGGTTGAATTATGGAATAAAATTATAAAAAAAATGGCTAGTCCGTACATAAATCAAGATATTTATGATCTGATTATTTTTAGAGAAAATTATTAATAGCCACTTTAGCTTAGAGGGAAAGCCCTGTCATGGTAAGGCAGTTTAGGTTGGTTCGATTCCGACAAGTGGCACCAGAAATAAAAAAATAAAATAAAAGTAAAAAAAAATGTTGACATAAGTTGTGGAAAGTGGTATTATACTTCTTGTCCGCAAGAGAAGCGAACGAAGGACATTAACAACAGAATAGAGAAGTTTAACAAGATAAGCAAGCAAACCTTAAATGGTGTTTAAAGAAACAAA